>VFKK01000339.1 GCA_009885605.1 Cyclobacteriaceae bacterium
AATGTGGGCTTCTCTGGAAATAACTATTGCCTCTTGTACCGCCTCAATCAATCCCAATCCTTCCTCACGTAAATGTGATGTGTAAATTCCTCCCATTTCTCCGGTGACTTTTGAGAGTGTTATAATTTCATCAAGTTTAGAAAAAGTGCCCGGGAGATATTTTAGTCCTGTGGAGATACCAAATGCGCCTTCGTCCATGGCTTTTTTAACGTAGCTTTTCAGCAATTCTAGCTCTTCAGTTGTAGGTTCTCGGTCTTCCATTCCCATGACTTCATTTCGGAGAGTATTGTGGCCTACAAGATATGCTACGTTTATTCCCAGGCTCATTTTGGAAAGAGAATCCAGGTATTCACCAAATGGCCAGGGACCACCACCATCCGGACCTCCTAAAGCTAAAGTTACTCCTTGGCGAACAAGGCTTTCAGCCAAAGGCATTTCCATCAGTGGCTCCAAATGGGTGTGCATATCGATAAACCCTGGCGCCACAGCAAGTCCATCCCCATTAATTATTTTTTCTGCACTTGCTTTACTTAGGTCTCCGATAGTCAATATTTTACCTGATTTGATGCCTATATCTCCAATGAATGGATCTGAGGAAGTCCCGTCATAGATTGATCCACCTTTGATGATGATATCATATTCAGGACTTTGACAAGCAACCAAAAGGATAAGCAGGAGGAGGTAGATTGTTTTCATATGTTTTATCAGCAAGAGTGACCGAAGGAAAATAGCAAGAAATACGGAAAAAAAACAATCGCTCAACAAGTGGTGGATTTTGTCTTTGCGGTTTGGATGAAGAAATGGGGGTAAAAAAAAAGACCCGAATTTCGGGTCTTTATAATTAGCTAAGTTTGAATCGTATTGGAAGTCTCATTCTTGTACGAACTGGTCTGCCTCTTTGCTTTCCAGGTTCCCACTTAGGAGCTGCTGAAACAACTCTAAGAGCTTCTTCATCGCAACCTCCTCCAATACCTCTTAATACTTCAACGTCTTGGATTGAACCGTCAGTGTTCACAACGAATACCACAATTACAGTTCCTTCAACGCCCATTCTTCTTGCTTGAGTAGGGTATTTCAAGTTCTTACTTAAGTATTCATTCCAACCTGACATTCCTCCTGGAGGATTTGGCTGCGTTTCTACAACGTCGAAGATTACATCTGCTTTTTCTTCAACCGGAGCTGCTTCAGAAATTACAACTTCTTGAATTACAGTTGTTTCCTTAACATCCACATCAAAATTTACCTCGATTTTGTCCTCTATTTCAACCTCATCAGGAATTTCCTGGATGATTGGTTGCTCAACAGGAGGTGGAGGAGGAGGTGGTGGCTGCTCTGTGATTGGAATATCCAGAATTTCTTCGAAATTATCACTCACCTGACCAAGGTCTTTTAAAGCACCTTCATCATATGATTTCCATTCGAAGGCAGCAAGAGTAGCGCCTACAGCAATTGCTAAACCCAAGTTCAGGAACATACCGGACTTTCTGGTTAGATCAGCGCTGGGAGTCTTTTTTGCTTCCATGGTGAAATTGGTTTTACAGGTTAATTTGCTCTTTTATAAGAATGACAAGTGTAAGAATTAATAGACATTAATCCAAACTGAATTTTTTAATCGGAATCAATAAATATGCGATCAGACCCGCTAATCCGCCTATCTCGTTGAAAATCATATCCAAATAATCAAACGATCGAAATGGTATGAAACGTTGCAAAGTCTCTAAAATAATTCCTGCAAGGATTCCGAATACTAAGTAGTTTATCAGAATCCTCTTTTTTGGTTTAGGAAAGGTTTTGGAATCAATTCCTACTCCGCACCAAAGAAAACTAAGCAATCCAAAACAAATGAAATGAATGAGTTTATCCTGAAAATTGAAGAAATCTGCCTCGGGAAATTTATCCCCTGGTGTCAGCATCGCAAAAGCAATGATTATCATCCAAGAGATACTTAAGAGTAGACGCAAGACTGGGTATTTATTCTCCTACAAGTTCTGCGTACTCAGACGCGCTTAGCAAATCAGAAGGCAAGTCACCTGAAATTTTTACTTTTACCATCCATCCTGACTCATAGGGAGAATCATTTACCAATTCAGGAGCAGCTTCCAACTCATCGTTGAACTCCAATATCTCACCCGTCAATGGCATGAATAGATCAGAAACTGTCTTCACTGCTTCCACAGTACCGAAAACTTCACCTGCTTCAATTGTTTCGCCGATAGTCTCTACTTCTACATAGACGATATCACCCAGTTCTTTTTGAGCAAACTCTGTGATACCAATTGTGGCGATATCTCCTTCGATTTTGACCCATTCATGGTCTTTGGTGTACTTCAGTTCTTGAGGAAAATTCATGATTTGTTTCGATTTTTAATAGAGTCAAAAATAAGAGGATTCAGGCTAGGATAAAATCTATTGGGATAAATTAAATCTAAGTTGACCGCCAAATGCGGTCGATGTTCTTTTGTAGGCTGTGGTAACCAAAGGATCGTTGATAGTTCTGTCAAAGTAGAAGGTAATGTTCAGGTTTTGATTAATCAGATAACTAATAGTTGGCCGTATCTGAAGGTTTAGATTGCCATTTGTGATGGTGCTTTTTTCCTCGATCTTCCTTTGAATCTGTCTTGTATCAACCACTTTTGCATCCATTCTGAATTGGACATCATTCTTCAATATTTTCTGTTGCCCCTGGATTTTGAAAGGTATTTTTATTCCCGCTTTGGTATAGCCAATGTTGATTCCAAAGTCATGACTTTTTTGTTCTGTGACTTGTGCATTTGAAAAATTCAGTCCCAGATTTCTTTCCTTGTTGTAAGAGAATGCAATATTCAATCGGTCTTTTGTCAAGACATCTATTCCTATCAAAGGGGCAAATCTCTCCGAAATGACAACCTGATTCAATACATAAATTGGGATAAACTCACCCAAATCATTGGTGATGGTTGATCTTGGGATATTTTGCAAGGTATTGTAAAGCTCCAAACCTTGTTGGTATTGAAGTGAGTTCGAGAAATTACTTGCATCGTAATTGGAAACATATCCGTGCCTGATATTGATACTGCTGAAAATATCACTTAGCCCTTTCAGTTTTGACAATCCTCGGTATTCAAACATCCAGTTGGGCAGAGGAGTTTTTGGAAAAGGATTAAGATTGGCCTCAGATGCATCTTGTCCCCGATATGCGGCCAGAAAAGATGGAATCAAAACATCCTGGCCATTGATCGAATATTCTCCTCCCGCGTTTTGAGAATCAAGTCTGCCTTTGATAACTGCCCGATTATTTTCAAAGTTGGTGAACAGAGGAGAGTTATTTTGAGAATCGTCCTTGGAGAAGGTAGTCCCCAAAAGGATGGTACTGATGCTGTATCCTGCCATCCTGTTAGGACTTATGGAAACATACTCGCCGGGATTATCCAGTGAGTTTCTGAAAATCTCCTGATAATTTCCAATTTCTCGTTTGGTGGCTTTTAAGGTGATTCTGAAGTCCGGGAACGGCTCAATTAAACTTCCAAAATTTAAATTCATTGCTCTGTTTTGACTGAAAGGCTGAGTAAGTTCAGCACTAGGAGCCATAATTCCCCGATTAGCAAACTCATTTCTTATTCTTGGGTCCTGACTACCAAAAAGGAAAGCCAATCCGGGATTCTCGAATGCACGGTCCATTCCAAGAAGCCCCGTGTTTGGAAGGTAACCCGGTAAGAAAGTGCCTTCAATCACCCCGTAACTGAAAGTGATTTCTTTTACCATCATCATCATTTTTAGGACTTTGTTGGAAAAAGGGGTTCCGATGGTGTCCTCGGCATTCAATGAAGGTCTGCCCGGAATTGTTGGTCTTTTCGGAGCATTCAGTGCCGCAAGTTTTTTACTCTTGTTGTAAAGTCGGATGAAATCAAGTTTACCCGTCAGGGTTTGATCACGAGTGTTTTGGATTACGTTTCCGAGCGTATCTTTTTGACCTATGGAACCAGTCTGCCAGGTGTAAGTGGTGGCGTATTTATAATCAGCTTTGATCCAATCAATAACCGGTAATTTTTCTAATGGTAATGAATAATTGAGGTTGACCAAGTGACTGTAGTTCGTCTTTCTGCCAAATCTCCAGGCGTTGTATTTGACAGAATCCTGCTTTTGCTCCGTATCCAAATCGCCCTCAGGCTCATCCACCACAGCAAAAATATTGGAAGTGTAATCCACCCGTAACTTTTTGGTCAAATCCCAATTGACTGAATAAGTCCGGTTCATGAAAAAACTTTTTTGGAAGAGCGGATCTACCCCGGTTGTTTCCAATTGGTCATTTCGGTATTGAGATCGTAAGAATCTCCTGTCCACATCAAGTCTTGCAACCAATAGAGTAGGGGCCAAATTCAAATTAAAATCTTTAATCAGCTTCAATGCAGGAGAACTTAGCCACTCACTGGTTGCGAATGGCTCAATATTCACTGGCTTGGGCTGAAAACTGTAAAGAATATTCCCTCTGTTGGTCTTGAAATTATACCCTTCGATCTGAGCATTTGTCTGTTTGACAGTACCAAAAGCATAAGAAAATGCAAAGTTGCTTATATCAAAGAATTTACTTTTGGCTTCCGGATTTGTCTTCAACTTTCGAACATTGTTGAAGCTTATATTTTTCCGATCAAGTTGATCCTGAGCGATCTTTCTGTATTCATTCCGATCAGCATCAGTTTCAAATTTTGCAAGAGCTACCTCAAACGGTACGTCCGGGTTCAAAGGATCATACTCCGGTTTGGTGGTCGCATTTTCGATACTGAAATACATTGGGATACTTACTCCCAGCGCTTTTGGCAAAAGCTTATGGACCTCCACATTGGTAGAGATATCATATTGGGTGGTTGCTTGTCGGGCTCTCTGCGAAAGACGGGTTTCCAAGCCTCCAAAGCCGATGGAATTATGTCGAATTGATGCTGTGACTACAGCGACATCTGCGATTTTGGCATTCATAAAGGCATTCGCCGCCCAGCCATTGGTTTTGGTAAAGCCAGTTACACGGAGTTCGTTAGCCCAGACACAGATACTTCTGCTTCCTCCGCCTGAGGTTCCCGGATTTCTGACGCCGATCATTGATCCTTGTAGCTGATTGAGTTCAGGCCTGCCCACAACTGTCACTTTATACTGTCGAATCTGCTTGGAAAATGGCAAATTGAGAGGAGACTGACTATTATCTCTGTCCACCTTTACTCCTACGATTTCCTGAATTGCGATGTCAATTTCATTTTCTAAAGGCCAGATTTGAAGTGGATCACGGGTACCTTTTGGTGTGATTTTTAGAGGAACCTCGATCTCGTAATAGTTATCTGTGTAATCAGTTCCCAATCTTAGGAAAGCGGTGATTTCACCATCCCGAGCATCCTCGCTATCTGCATGCAGGAACATTTTGATTCGCTCAAACTGAACAAGATCTTGGGTAATATTTTTAAAAACCCCTCGGGCATCTTTTGCTGGAAGATCTTCCACGCAAATTCTCAGCGATTGCTCATTCAATCTTCTTTCGACGGTTGAAGTATTGTCACGATCCCGCTGGATTCCAGGAGGAAGTACATATGGGCTTTGAGTTTCCGATCCCTGGCTATTTTCCTCGATGCCCACCACGTCCACGGTTACATTTGAATTGTCCGGCTCAGGAATTTCAAAAAATCCCCGATCAAATAGTGATTGCTGGAATACTCTCCATTGGCTACCTACCATTCGAAAATTCGCCATTCTTAAGACAACAGGCTGCTCAAAATCTGTCAGGTATGTGCGTATCCAACGGATGGATTTGAACCCGGAAATATTTCCCTGGATACGATCTGGTTGCCTTACCGGAATTCTAAATAAGTACCAATCGACGTTTTCTCCTGATTCATTGTAAGTGACTTTATCTACTACGTAATTTTCTCCGACCACCAGACTTCCCGGTCTCAGATCCATTTCGTATTCGTAGTAATTTTCCAGTTCGTTGATGGTATTATCGGTATTCAGGTCTTCGTTATCAGGGGTATTTGAACCGGATCGGGTGTAGGGAAGGCTTTCATCCAATGTAGCAGGCGTATTGCCTTCAAGTCCATTGAATTTTTTATATCGTTCCAGGATTTTAACGTCGCCATCGTCAAATTTTTCATCCAAATAATATTGGAAGGCGTCACTTGAAACGTCCTGATTTATTTCATTCCTGGCACTTTGGGATACATTTAATCGACTTAAAAACCGGTTGTTGAAAAAACCGGCCTCGTCATCATTTTTCAGACCATCCAAACCCACATCCTGATTTTCTCTGGAGGAAGCAGAATTATCAAAAGCTGGCAAAAGGAATTGATCCTTGGTGATTCGTCCCCACTCGTTGGAAGAAGTTTCTGCAGGATCACCATCGGCGGGAAGACCATTTTCGAAGGCATGGCGGCCATCTTTCATGATGTCTTCAGCGATATCTCCAAGGTTGAAAAATAATTTACCCCCTGTTGTATTGTTTTGATTGAATTTACCGTCGAGTACGCGGCCATTTTCCCCCCCGATAAACGGATCAAGTAACCAGAATTCTATGTATTCAATGTTAGTACGATCAAAATCTACCTCTGTCGTGATGGCCCTTGTTATTCCTCCGTAGTTATTTTTTGGATTTGGGAGCAAGCCATCAAAAGTTAAGTTTGGATTGTAGTTATACATCCCCCGCTCATTTGGAAAATAGGAAAGCTCAAATAGTGGCTCCGGGGTAATAATTACCTCACGGTCTTGCTGAGGGAAGATCTCCTGAGGGATTACCCGACGTGTATAATGATTGTCCCGGTCCTCAGAAGTAATGTTTGAAGGCACTCCTTCGCCATTTTCGCGGTAAAATATGTTATCAATATTGTACCAGGCAACCCTGGCTCTTCTATAAGTATTTCCAAGGTTATCTTCTGTCAGACGACTCAGGTCAAAGCGTCCATCAACAGTCTGAGGAGTAGCCCCTAATTTCCAGTTTAGATTTGGTGCCCCACCTAAATTGAATGGAGTAATCGCAGCTTCAAAATCATCAATGTATGAAGCCTGATCTCCCGCCACTTGGTTAGAAGTGCCCGGTATCAAGTGGGCGAATTCCCCACTAAACTGAACCAGCGAGGTTTCTTTCGTATCGGTGAAAGGTAATGCATCGGCAAGTTTGGTCAGCCACCGGGATTCGTCACTGAAGTTTGCATCCAATCCCCAAAGACTATTTTGGAGTGTTTCATTTCCTGTTGCAATACGGGTGACGTTTGGTCGCTCATTCAAATAGAGGAAAGTGCCTCCGAGGTTAAATTTATCACTGAAAAGGTAATCTACTCGTGTTCCTAAAAGGCTTCGTGTTTGGAAAGAAACCAAATCCGCTTTTTCAAAACTGACATTTATCTGTTTTCCTGATTGCAAAATGGCATCATTAATAATAACCAATCGGCCTACATTGTAATCCACGGTGTAATCAATTCCTTCAGTGAGTGGAATATTGCCCGCCTGGACAATCACCGATCCCGGGGAAATATTCAAACCGGGTAGTTGGATCTCACTCGCTGAACCGGCTGTAAGCCTTCCTTTGATAAAATATTTATTCAGTCTTGTAACCAATTCTGCGTCTGCCTGTGTGGATCGGTAAAGCGTGTCATAGACATATTTCTCCCTCAGCACTGCTTCATTCGGAAGAAATAGTTTTTCCAAATTCGATCCAAAAGGCTCTAGCACAGGAAAAACCAACAATCCTCTGTTCGATAAAATGGTGAGTCCCTCGACAAAATCAAAGTTTCCATCTGGTGATGGATCATTCTGAGGGTTGAGGTTATCGAGCCCGGTAAGCCGGATCAAAGGTTTGTCTTTCACATTTTGACCTTCCAGCAAGGAAGGGTTGTCCAAACCTGTTCGATCGTCCCGATAGATTACCTGAAGCTGAAATCCTTCTCTCAAAACCTGGCTTGCATTCAGGCTATAGACGTTTTTCATCATCAAATCCCAGGTAGGTACTCTGTTGTTGATCCTGGCAGGGCGAAGAAGTTTAAGAAAAATTAATTCATCTTCAGCTCTCACCTGATAGTCTTCTGTCAATTCTCCGACTTTATAAACCTGACCGTTATACGTGTATTCAAAGGATACAGCAAGGACTTCGTCATTTTGGAGCCTGCGGAAAAGCGAAACATAACCGAGTTGAGGATTGAAAAAATATTCCGTGGGATCAAGCCTTCTTGCTCCGTTGATTTGCTCAAAATCCACTCCCTTTCTTAACCCAAGGCTTGTTTCCATCGCTCTTGAACCTGTATCAAAGGGACGAAAAGTAGGATCACTAACAATATTGTTAAAAAGTTTATTGGCAACATTTCCTGCCGGGGCATTCGGTGTGCCAGCCCCAATAGTAGGATTTGTAGGATTGTAAATTACCTTTCCTTCTCCCAAATCCATAAATGCAGCAAAATTCCGGAGAGTTTCTGTATTGGCTGCACGGTTCATAATGTAGACTTCGATTCTGGTCACATTCACTCCTGAGAGGACCTGAGGCAAACCTCTCAGCCATTTTTCATAATTGTCTCTGAAGAAATGTGCCAGGAAAAAGTGTCTGTTTTCATCGTATTTGGAAGCCTGAATGTCAAATGATCTTCCCTGTCCGTTGGCATCCACTGTGAGATTATCCCTTCTTCCTCTTTGTGTGGAGGCAACCGCTGTCACATTTAGCTTACCAAATTGCATTTGGGTTTTCACCCCAAAAAGGTTTTGCGCACCCTGAATCAATCGGTTTTGGATGGGCAAACTCACGTTACCGATTTCAACTGATTTGATAATATCCTCTTCGAAGCCGTTATACTCCAACTTCAGCTGGTTCTGAAAATCAAAAGAGTTATTGGAATCGAAGTTGGCAGCAATTTTCATTTTTTCTCCCAAGGACCCATTGATCGCCATTTGGATTTGCTGATCAAAATTAAATCCTCCGTTCTGTTGTTGACGGATAGGAAGGGTAGGATTGTCTACC
>VFKK01000138.1 GCA_009885605.1 Cyclobacteriaceae bacterium
ACCAAATGGACATTTTGCAGGTACCAAGTGTAGTTTTCTTTTCCGATTCCTGAGGGGCCGGACTTATTTATGGCTTCTTGTTCTAGCCAGTTGACCAAGTCACCTGTTGAAACGATTGCCAATTGAATGGCTTGATTCAAATTTGAATCTTCCTTTACTCCCGGCAATTCCAAAATGGCTTTCAAGTCCTCGACTTGTTGTTGAATTGTTGGAATTCCAGCTGCCCAAAGTTCTTTGGCATTTCCGGTCAGATTTACTTTTGCCTGGATATTCAGAGGAGTTATTGCCTGAATTTTTTCTAAAAACTTTGGCTTTGATAATTCATCCAAAGGGAATGAATACTGCCAGACTTCGGCTACTCCGTGATGGGTGGGACCTTCGTGTGCAGGGACGTCACTTCGCTCCATCCAGATGGATTTGTAAAAAGCGGGATCCCTCTCCCAAGGTCTGAGTACGCGATCGTTGAAATCAAAACCGTTCATCTCTGCATGGACAATCCGCCAATCTACCTGCTCCGGGATGGACCAAGCAGAAGTATCCATGCTGAGAAGTTTGGTATGAAGTGCCTCAAATACCTTCATCCTCTGGGCAAAAGTGCCCGTTCTGTAATCCGGAGCACCTTCATGAAGTGGAGGATTTTCAAAGCTTCTCCATTCTTCAAAAAGGATCACCAGATCTGCGTGGGTTGATTTTTTTTCGTAGAAAGTAGCAGACTGGGCAGGTACCCTAAGGGATAGCAGGATGACTGGATATAGCAGGAAAATGAAAGCAGAGCGCATAGGAAAGGATCAGATAATTCATAGAAATATAGAAGGTTGACTCACGTCATGCAAAAGGTGAAAGTGGATTTCATCCGCAGTCGCTTTGACTTTGAGAATTAATGAATAATTGCACGGTTATCTGGTTTCGATTTCGACTATCTATTTCGATTGGTTTTTTATTTCCCCCAGTTAACCTATTTTTGGGCTTCCTTAGAATAACGCATTAACAATTAATATTTATGGCATATTTATTTACTTCAGAGTCGGTTTCTGAAGGTCATCCCGATAAAATCGCTGACCAAATCTCCGACGCTCTGATCGATAACTTTTTGGCTTTTGATCCTAATTCCAAAGTAGCTTGTGAAACTCTCGTAACCACCGGACAGGTTTTTCTTGCCGGAGAGGTGAAGTCTGATACCTATCTGGACGTTCAGAAAATCGCCCGTGACGTGATCAACAGAATAGGTTACACCAAAAGTGAGTACATGTTTGAGGGTAATTCCTGCGGGATTCTTTCGGCTATTCATGAGCAGTCTGCGGACATCAATCAGGGTGTGGAGCGTAAGAATCCTGAGGAGCAAGGTGCCGGTGATCAGGGAATGATGTTTGGCTATGCTACCAATGAAACGGAAAACTACATGCCGCTTGCATTGGATCTCTCTCACATGATCCTGAAGGAATTGGCAGCTTTGAGAAGAGAAAATAAAGACATCACCTACCTGAGACCTGATTCCAAATCTCAGGTGACAATCGAATACAGTGATGAGAATGTACCACAGCGAATTGACGCAATTGTGGTTTCTACTCAGCACGACGATTTCGATCAGGAAGAAGTGATGCTTGCAAAGATCAAGTCTGACATCATTTCTATTTTGATCCCAAGAGTAAAGGCAAAATTGAAGCCTGAGCTTCAGAAGCTATTCACGGATGAGATCGTGTATCACATCAACCCAACAGGCAAATTCGTAATAGGTGGTCCTCACGGTGATACCGGTTTGACAGGAAGAAAAATCATAGTCGATACTTACGGTGGAAAAGGTGCTCACGGTGGAGGAGCTTTCTCCGGAAAAGATCCTTCCAAAGTTGACAGATCTGCGGCTTACGCAACTCGCCACATCGCCAAAAATATGGTGGCCGCTGGTGTTGCTGACGAAATGCTGGTTCAGGTTTCCTACGCAATCGGAGTTGCCAAGCCGATGGGTATTTATGTGAATACTTACGGCACTGCCAACGTAGATATGCACGATGGCGATATCGCCAAAAAGATTGAAGAACTATTCGATATGCGTCCTTACGCGATTGAGCAGAGATTGAAGCTGAGAAATCCTATTTATGAGGAAACTGCAGCGTATGGCCACATGGGAAGAAAGAACGAAATGGTAACCAAGACTTTCTATTCTCCATACCGAGCTCCTGAGACCAGAGAAGTTGAACTCTTCACCTGGGAAAAGCTGGACTTCGTAGACCGAATCAAAACAGTATTTGAATTATAAGCAAAAAGCCCCGAAAGGGGCTTTTTTTATGAGCCAAGAGCCAAGAGCCAAGAGCCAAGAGATAAGAGAAATGAGATATAGAGACAAATGATTAGAGACAGGCAAATCTTGGTTCTTGTACCTGTTTTCTTGGTTCTTTAAGAAAACATCTCCTCAATCAACTCTGAGTAAAACTCTTTCACATCTTTCCCGGCCACTCGTACTTGCTGAGAAATCAAGCTGGT
>VFKK01000089.1 GCA_009885605.1 Cyclobacteriaceae bacterium
AGGGTGTTTCTTTGGGTTTCCACAAAATAAGCTATTTCAAAAACTTCCTGATTTCCTCAACAACTGCATGCGGCTGCTCGGCGTGAAGCCAATGTCCGGCGTTCTGAACAAATTCTAATTCGTAATTAGGGAAGAATTCCAGGATCTCGGGAAGGTCTTTTTGTTGGACGTAGTTGGAATTGGCACCGGCAAGAAACAAGGTAGGTCCTTCAAAGCTTTCCCCTTCCGGCAATGCTTCACCTACATTTTCGATGTTTTTGGTGATGACAGGAAGGTTGATTTTCCAGACAAATCCATCCGCATCCCGACCCAGACTTTTTAATAAAAACTGACGAATACCCGGTTCAGAGATATAGTTTGCCAATGCATCATCTGCCTCTTTGCGTGAACTGATGGTTTTCAAATCGAGGGAATTCAATCCTTCCAAAATGGATTCATGATGCACTGGATAATAGCGGGGTGCGATGTCTGCAACAATCAGTTTTTCCACACGCTCCGGATATTTAAGAGCAAAGTTCATCACGGTTTTCCCTCCCATGGAGTGACCCATGAGATAGGCTTTATCCAACCCTTCCTCATCCAGCAATTCCTTCAGATCTTCCACCATCACCTCATAATTCCACTCATCGTCATGGGGAGAATCGCCGTGATTACGCTGGTCCACCAGGTACATCGTAAATTCCTTATCGAGTTCGCGGGCAATGCTCAACCAGTTGTCCGCCGAACCAAAAAGTCCATGCAGGATGACGAGAGGTTTGCCGGTGCCGACTATTTTATAATTCAATTTCATAGGCAATTGTTAGTCAACGGTCCACTGTCAATAGACGACAGCCGAGCAGTTGTAAGTTTGATTTTTTGTTTTAAAATAAGCTTTTAGCCCTAAATCTGGATTAATAGGTGACTAGATGATTTTTGGGTTGAAGTTCAAATCAACCGGCTGTCCACCGACTACTGCCGATCAGTTTAAGATTGATTTTTGAATTTAAAATGAGTTTCTCAGCGCTTGAATTTTAACAGTCAATCCTTCGTATGCAGCATACAATCTTGAGAAATCCACTTCCTTGATAATGTTTCTTTTCCTGCCTAAATACAAACAACTGACCACTTCAATGGCTGGCCTTAACGCATAACCCAGAAACTTTTTAAACTCAGCATTTGACAGACCTGTGGAGCCCTCAGCGATATTTAAAGCGACTGAATCAGCCGCTCGCTGCATTTGTGAACTTAAAACAAACTTCTCCTAGTTTGGGAATGATTTAACCAATTTGCTTACTTCAGCAGATAGATTAATTGCTAAATCCCAGACCCTTAATTCCTCAAATTTGAAAGCCATAAATCAAAGTTTAATGATTGAATAGATATCATAAGGAATGTGGTTCTTATCAAGGAGCCGTGGACTGTCGTCTGTTGACGAGAATTAGATTTCCAACTTCCTCCTATACATCTGAATCGTATTTTCCAATCCATAATACAACGCATCGCAGATCAACGCGTGACCAATCGATACTTCATCCAGAAATGGAATACTTTGCTTCAGAAATGCCAGATTATGCAGATCCAGGTCATGTCCGGCATTGATTCCCAAGCCTAATTCCCTTGCTAAATTGGCCACTTCGATATAAGGTTTGACGGCTGCCTCCCGATTTTCATGATAATGGGAGGCATAAGGTTCGGTGTACAATTCCACCCGATCAGTGCCGGTGAGTTTGGCTGGTTCGAAGTACTTGGTTTCGGGATTGATGAAAATAGAAACCCGTGTTCCGATTTCGTGAAGCTCAGCGACGATGTCTTTCAACATACTTTGGTGAGCGATGGTATCCCAACCTGTACTCGAGGTGATTGCATCAGGCGGATCAGGTACTAGCGTAGCCTGTGCAGGCTTTACTTCCCGGATCAATTGCATAAACCGCTGATCAGGGTATCCTTCGATGTTGAATTCTGTGGTCACAACTTTCGCCAGATCCCTTGCATCCTGATAGCGGATATGGCGCTCATCGGGTCTCGGGTGAACGGTAATTCCTTGCGCACCAAATCTCTCAGCATCCAAAGCAACTATGACAACGTCAGGATTATTGCCTCCACGGGCATTCCGAAGGGTAGCGATCTTATTAATATTTACACTCAGTTTGGTCATATCCGGGGCGAAAAAGGTATTTTTGTCCGATTAATACAGGCTTAACACAAACTTAGAAGGAATGGCTTTAAAGCAGAACATAGAAAGCGAAATTAAATCAGCGATGCTGGCTAAAGATAAGACTCGTCTATCCGCGTTGAGATCAATTAAATCCCTGATTTTATTGGAAGAAACCAAAAGCGGAGCAAAAGCTGAAATCACCGAAGACGATGAAATGAAACTTTTGACCAAAGCAGCAAAGCAAAGAAAAGACTCTGCAGATATCTATCAGCAACAGAATCGACCAGATCTGTACGAGGTGGAAATGGCGGAATTGAAAATCATTCAGGAGTTTTTGCCAGAGGCTTTTTCTGACGAAGAACTCACTGAGGCTGTAAAATCAATCATCGCTGAAACTGGTGCTACCGGTCCGAAAGACATGGGCAAAGTGATGGGTGCGGCAAGCAAGCAATTGGCTGGAAAAGCTGATGGCAAAGCCATTTCAGAAAAAGTGAAAGCTCTTTTGAATAGCTGAGTTGAACCCGGTTGACATAGTAATATTGATCGTATTGGTCCTGGGAGCCTACGAAGGATTCAAGAAAGGATTCCTTCTTGGGCTCATTGGGTTGGTGGGCTTTGTGGTCGCCGTCATCCTGGGATTTTATTTCATGGATTCTATGACGGATTGGCTCAAGGACAATGTGACCGAGTTCAACATGGCCTATCCGATAGTCGCCTTTTTAATCATTTTTATTATTAGTGTACTCCTGATCCAATCGGTTGGATGGATTCTCAAACAAGTGATGAATCTTATTTTGCTGGGCTCGGTGGACAGTCTTGCCGGTTCACTTTTAGGGATGGTCAAAGCAGCCTTTTTCATCAGCTTGTTCATTTGGTTTGGGAAAGAGTTTGACCTCGATTTGCCCAAGCAATGGGAAAAAGATTCTGAAATGCTCGATTTTATCGAACCCATGGCTCCTGCAGTGATTGAAGCCGTTGAACCATTTTTTCCAAAAGTTGGAGGCACAAGAAAGAAGTTGGAAGATCTGGTGAAGGACTTGAAAGATGTTGTTGCTGATTGATAATTACGATTCATTCAGTCATATCCTTGCAGACCTTATCAGGAGAACCGGAGAGGAATTGCTTATTCTTCGAAATGATGTTTCCCTCGATGAGTTAGATCAAATAGATTTCAAGGGGTTGATCCTTTCGCCCGGACCGGGAAGACCTGAGAATGCCGGAAATTTGATGGCGATTTTTGAAAAGTATTATACCGAAGTTCCCGTCCTGGGCGTTTGTTTAGGTCATCAGGCAATCGGAGAATTTTTCGGAGGAAAGTTGGTGAAAAGCTCCATTCCGATTCATGGAAAAGTCTTTCCAGTCAAGAAATCCAAGCCTCATTTTTTGACTGATTCACTGCCGGATCACTTCAATGTGACCCGTTATCATTCTCTCCAATTGGAAGATTTGCCTGAAAATCTGGAGGTAATTTTAGAAACTGAAAACGGGGAAATCATGGCCATGGCCCATACAGAATTACCGATTTTAGGAATTCAATATCACCCGGAGGCTCATTTGACTGAGTATGGGTTGGACTTAGTTAAAAATTGGGTTTTGAAGAGTGTCAGGTAATTTCACTACTTCGGTCTTCTGTCACCGGTCTTCCAGCCATTTTAAACTTTACCGCAAATCAATCACTTCTATTCCGGGATGCAGTTTCACATCGAAAGCGAAATAGGTGTCAGGCAGGCTTGGCTGAGCTTTGAGATTTTTAAACGTGTAGGAAAAGACTCCATTTTGGCCGTCAAACATTTCCCAACCCAATAAATCCTTGGTGGTTTTATCAATCATCAAGCGGACCTTCTGGAAAGGAGCATTCGCTTTTTCCGCGACTAAT
>VFKK01000278.1 GCA_009885605.1 Cyclobacteriaceae bacterium
GCTGTGAATCGATTTGGAGATGTCTATTTCACGGACCAACCAAATAATAGAATTCACGTCTGGAATGCCATTTCCAACACAGTTTCGGTTTTTAAAGAAAATGCCGGCAGGTCAAACGGAATGTATTTCACGCTTGACGGAACCTTGATTACCTGCGCGGACGAGAAAAATGAACTTTGGTCGATTGCAAAAACAGGCGAATCGACAGTTTTGATTTCGGCTTTCAAAGGAAAAAAATTGAATGGGCCAAATGACGTATGGTTGGTACCAAAGGGTGGTTTGTATTTCACCGATCCGCTTTATCCAAGACCCTACTGGGACGGAATCAGAACTCCGGAAAAGCAGCAAGACGGTGAACATGTCTATTATCTTTCTCCGGACAAAACCCAATTATTCCGAGTTGCTGAGGATCTGGTCAAACCGAATGGAATTGTAGGTACACCAGATGGAAAATTCCTGTATGTCGCTGATATCGGAGCAAAAAAAACATACAAATATGAGATTCGGGAAGATGGATATCTCACAAATAAAATTGTTTTCTGTGAAATGGGATCAGACGGGATGACCATAGATGATCGTGGCAATGTTTACCTGACCGGAGACGGGGTGACTGTATTCAGCAGAACAGGTGAAAAAATCGCTCACATTACTGTTCCTGCTAAATGGACCGCAAACGTGGTTTTTGGGGCATTGGATAGAAAAACCCTTTTCATTACAGCAATGGATGCTGTTTATACTATCAAAATGAAAGCAAGAGGAGTTTGGTGAAAGCAATCTTTCATGCAACAAAAAGAGGCAGTGTTACTACTGCCTCTTTTTGTTGCATATTTAAATTGAATCAACATTCCCCCTCAATCTCACACGAATCAGCCGAATCACCAACCAGAGTCAATTGTGGATTTTCTTTGGCAAATTCAGTCCATGCCTTTTCCAGAGTTTGGGTAAAAACCTCATCAGGTTGAGCTCCGGAAATTCCGTATTTACGATCCAAAACAAAAAAGGGAACACCTTTTACCCCGATCAACCTTGATTCATAAATATCCTGATCTACAGCATCTTCATATTGATTTGACTCAAGTAGTTTTTTTATACTTTCTTCATTCAGGCCAACCTCTTTTCCGAGTGTCATCAATGTCGATGCATCATCTATATTCAGCCCTTCAGTAAAATATGCCTTGAGTAATCGCTCTTTCATTTCTCCACCTTTCCCCGCTTCTTTAGCAAGATGAATAAGGCGATGAGAATTTTTAGTGTTGGCAACAACAGCATTACCGAAGTTGAAAGTCAACCCTTCTGATTCAGCCATTTCTGCCACCTGTGATGATATTTCGCGCGCTTGCTCTGGAGACCATCCCTTGGACTCAGCGAGATATTCAAGTGTGCTGATGTTTGGATTGGTTTTCAAGTCAGGATTGAGTTGAAAGCTCTTCCATTCTATTTCGATTGCTTCTTTCTGAGGAAAATTGGCGAGTGCCTTTTCAAGTTTTCTTTTGCCGATGTAGCAAAAAGGGCAAACCACATCAGACCATATTTCTATTTTCATCACATTTTTGGTTACTTATTTTCAAATTTGAATTAGTCTTAAAGAGTTCAATTACACCGATGAAAACAAAAGAATGTCCTTCATGCGCTATGGAAGTTGATTCCAAAGCAAAATTCTGCCCGATTTGCCAATTTGAGTTTCCTCGCCGATCACCCTGGATAGCTTGGGTTGCGATTCTACTCGTGATAATTTGGCTATTGAGCTATATTTTTTGACACTTCGCAGATTTCCCTTAAATTCCATTCAAACCCTACCCCTTATGAATAAGCGCGCATTTATGAAGTCTTTGGCACTTCTTGGAATCAGTACAGGATCTGTTTTTTCTTCCAAAGCCGAAGTTGCTCCTTCTCTAAATGAAATTGATTTTAATTCAGATGACATTTGGGATCAAATCAGGGCGGGATATAAGCTGAAACCAGATTACATCAATCTTGAAAATGGCTATTACTGTTTTTTGCCGCAGGAGACTCTCGAAAAATACATTGAACACATTCGGGAAATAAACTATCAGGGTTCCTTCTACATGCGGGGGGTTCAGTTCCAGAATAAAGCTAAAAGTGCTGCCAAACTTGCTGAATTGGTTGGTGCTTCAACGGAAGAGATTGTACTTACGCGAAATGCAACCGAATCCCTAGATCTGATCATCTCCGGTTACCCCTGGAAAGCAGGTGACGAAGCATTGGTCTCCAATCAGGATTATGGAAGCATGCTGACAATGTTTGATATGGCAGAGAAGAGGTGGGGAATCAAAGTTAATCGGATAGATATCCCAATGCATCCGGAAAATGATGAAGAAATAGTGGCCGCTTATGAAAAAGTGATCACCCCGAAAACCCGACTGATGATGGTTCCTCACATTGTCAATATCACAGGGCATATCCTTCCTGTCAGGAAAATTGCCGATATGGCACATTCTCATGGAGTGGAAATAATGCTCGATGGCGCGCATGCCATTGGCCAATTCGAGTTTAAAATCAGCGAACTGGACTGTGATTATTATGGATCGAGCCTGCACAAATGGTTAAGCGTACCCATTGGAGCGGGTTTACTTTATGTTAAAAAAAATCGAATCAGTCAAATTGAACCACTTTTGGCACCATTTGATATGAAGCTAAAAACTATTGCTTACCTCAATCATATCGGAACACACCCTGCAGCCACTGATTTGGCCGTTTTGAATGCGATTGAATTTCATAATAAGATCGGAGGCAAACGTAAAGAAGATCGATTGCGCTACATACAGCGGTATTGGTCAGATCAAGTTCGTGATCTTCCAGGAGTTGTAGTCAATACTCCGAAGCAACCCCAACGCTCATGCGGAATAGGTAACGTGGGACTGGAAAATACAAAACCCGGAGACTTGGGAACCATCCTGATGGATAAGTACAAAATCTTTACTGCCCCCATTGATGGAGCAGGTGTCAAGGGGTGCCGAATCTCTCCAAATGTCTACACCTCGGAAAATGAACTGGACCAATTGGTGGCTGCAATCAAAGAAATGTCGGGGAATTACTGATCGAAATTATATTTGGTTTAAAAATTTAAACAAGAATTAACCCAAGCGGACCTTAATTAACCTTGATAAAAAGGTCGAAAGTTTAAATTTTTGAAAAATTTTCTTGCAATTGAATCAGACAGGTATAACATTTGCATCCTCATAAGCATGACAACTGCAAATAACATAGCGAAAACCATTCAGAACTCTACTTTGGTAGTATCTGCTAAAAGCGCATTGTCATTTTTTACTCCGATAAGGAGGTATAGATTTTTTTTCAGGGTTTAACCCTCTGACTATACCCGTTTTCCTACGCGGAAAACTCCCTCGGCTAAA
>VFKK01000268.1 GCA_009885605.1 Cyclobacteriaceae bacterium
CCAGATCATAGAATCTATGACCCTCCATTCCAAGCTCAAGCTTTCTTTCGAAGCGAACAGCAGATCTCGCTACGTCAGCATTAGTCCAAGTAGTTTTGTAAATGTCAACTACATAGTTAGCAGCCATTGATCCATCACCTCTTTTGATTTTGGAATTCATCGCTCTGGTTCTAACCCGGTTCACATAATCTCTTGCTTTTTCCAAGTTACCAGTTTCGATTTCTGCTTCAGCTGCCAAAAGCAACACATCAGCAAATCGGATGATCATGAAGTTGATACCAGTGTAACCAGGTGTCCACGAACTGTTATCCTGAAAACTACCTTGCTCAGATCTTGCATACACATACTTCTTAGGAGAATAGGGTCCTGCATTACCTTGGTTTCTGATCCAGTCTGCACCTGGATGGTTTTGCCAATCCAAATAAGGAAGGCCTCTTCGGCCAGTTGTATGATCAACTCTTGGATCCAAATTTCCTGTATCAGGAGTAAATGACGCAGCTGTAGTCAATCCCATGTCACTCTTCACCTGGTTTGCACCAGTGTTGTAAGAACCATCCAATAATGGAAGTCCATCAGCATTCGTTCTGAATGAGTTCACGAAAGTGAAAGTTGGCTGGTAGAATCCGCAACAGTTACCCGGACCGGAAGGACCTGTGTTGTATGGGAAATTCAAAACAAACTCAGGGTTAGCATTGTTTACAGATCCTGTACCGGCAGCTGACTGGTAAGCCCAGATAGATTCCTGATGATTATCATTCTTACCTCTGAACATGTCATCATAATAAGGTACTAGACCATATTTCAAATTATTGCTTGTAACGCCATTTGCAATAACGTCATCAAACAAAGCCTTAGCGGGTGCAAACTTCTTCTGATACATGTAAACTTTAGCCAAGTAAGCTTTAGCTGCCCAAGAGTTAACTCTTCCCACCTGAGATTGAGTAGCAGGGAGGTCTTTAATTGCATCCTGCAAATCTTTTTCGATAAACGGAAACAAGTCCTTGTTGTTGACCACTTCAGCCAATCCACTACCGTAATCTACCGTCTCATCCACGTAAGGAGTATTACCATAGTCTCTTTTCAATTCGAAGTAGTAATGGGCTCTTAGGAATTTTGCCTGGGAAGAAATTCTTGATTTATCCGCGGCAGTTACATCAGGACCAGGATTAAGAAGAAGTCTCAACACGTTGTTGCAACGCGCGATACCTTCGTAAGCAGTACTCCATTTTGCTCCTCCATCCCCTGAAGCCGAATTAGCCTCAAATCTTTGAAAAGGGTTGATTGAACTGAAATCTCCAGGGTCAGTACCTTTGTTACCCTCACCACCTCTGACACTACCCCAAACCCAGTTCGTAGGAGAGCCCAATATGCTGCCTCTACCGTTTACTTGAGAATAGGCTGCAATCAGGGATGCGTCAATACCCGCGAGCGTTGATAACTGAGCTTCAGCCAACACACCTGTTGGCGGAACATCCAGAAACTCATCGCTGCAACTCACTGCTACTAACATCACTGCGGATGTTAAAAGCGTTCCGATTTTTAGTTTTAAATTTTTCATCTGATTTAATCTAGTATATTTTGTATAACTCGATTCTTATGGATGTGTTTAAGATTAGAAGCTTAGATTAAGACCGAATGTATAACCTCTGGTAACAGGGTAGTTACCTACGTCAATACCGAAAGTCGTATCGGCACTTCCACCTACAGCAGGATCCAAACCTTCATATCCTGTAAGAGTAAACAAGTTGTTTGCAGAAGCAAATACTCTGACTCTCTCCAGTCTCCATTTCTCCAACAGAGTTGAAGGAAGCGTGTAACCTAACGTTATGTTTTGCAATCTCAGGTAAGATCCATCCTCTACATAGAACGAGCTGGCAACTGAGTTGGTTGAGAAGTTTGAAGTCTTCTCAAGCACAGGAATAGTCGCATCCAGGTTAGTTGGAGTCCATGCATTCTTCATACGCTCAGACATTGCAGCACCCTGGAATGAAGGGAAGAAATCAGTAAACCACTTAGACTGGTTGAAGATTTCGTTACCGATTGAGGTGTAGAAATAAGCAGAAAGATCAAATCCTTTGTAACCCAAAGTGAAGTTAAGACCACCTGTGAAATCCGGAACCGGACTACCGATGAACGTTCTGTCAGCAGGATTGATTATACCGTCACCGTTTAGGTCTTCATATTTGAATCGACCCGGAGCAGCACCATCCTGTTTAGCATGGCTAGATACATCCTCAGCATTTCTGAACAATCCTTCAACTTTATAACCGAAGAATGCAGAGAGTGACTGACCTACCTGATTTCTGATTGGCTGAATACCTCTGAAACTAGGGTTAACTGAGGTGATAACAGTCAGGCCCGGAGAAAGTGACACAATTTCGTTTTTCAACGTACTTGCTGTCAATGTAAGTTCATAAGTCAGGTCACCAGTTACGTTACCTCTTGTGGTAACTAACAAATCCAGACCAGTGTTTAGCATTTCACCAACGTTCACTGCCGGTGCTGAAGCAGCACCAGCTGTCTGAGGAATTGGAACAGTAAAGAGCAAGTTTTTAGTATCCTTCTTCCACCAGTCGAAGATCACATCTAATCTTCCGTTGAAGAATGTACCATCAAAACCAACGTTTACAGTTTCTGCAGTTTCCCACTGGGCATCAGGATTACCAATACGAGTTCTTCTGAAACCGATCAATGCAGAACTGTTTGAACCTGTGATATCATAGGAAGAACCTCCAATATCACCACCGAACAAAGAAAACTGGTTGTTTGGATCTACGTTGTTAGAGTTACCCATTTGACCCCAACCACCACGGATTTTCAATTCGTCGATCCAGGTAGCACCTGACAAGAAAGACTCTGAAGAAATTCTCCAAGCTGCAGAAAATGCAGGGAATACACCATAACGAGAGTTTGAACCAAATCGTGAAGAGCCATCACGTCTTACTACTGCAGAGAACAAATACTTATCGTCGAAAGTATAGTTCAATCTTGCAAAATAAGAGTTGAAGTTTACACCCAGACCCTGGCCTGAGTTTACAATACGTGTAGCTACAGGAAGGTTTGAAATCGTAATGAAGTTAGGATCTCTGGAGAATGGGTTCTGACCATTGGCAGACATGTTTCTGCCTGCACCAGTATTCAATGCTTCCTGACCTAAGAGCACGTCAAACTTATGTTTGTCAATTGTTTTCTTGTAAGAAAGCGTGTTGGTGAAAGTCCAACCAAAGTTGAAACCTCCTCCTTCATTGTAGCCGAATGCGGAGTTGTTTTCAGAGTTTTCGTACTGCAATCTTGAATAGCCCCAGTTATAGCCGTTGTTGTAATTAGCACCAAGCGAGGTTCTGAAAACCAGATCATCGATGATATCATATTCCGCATACACGTTACCGAAGATATTTGCATTGAAGTTTCTGTTATTTCTTTGGCCATCACGGCTGGCAACCGGATTTCTCGGGTTGTTGAAACCTTTTGAAGCAGTTCCGGCATATCCACCGAATTCATCGTACACAGGGATGATTGATGGCATACGGAACGCCTGAAGGATATCATTTTCATCTGATGAAACACCTTGTCCGCCAGCTCCGCCTTGCTGACCCAATACCTGACGGTAGGTAGCCTGGAAGTTTTCGCCGATACGGAGATTTTTGGTCACGTCAAATTCTGAGTTAGCTCTGAATGAATATCTCTTGAAGTTGTTAACTATCATGATACCTGCCTGCTCCTGATAACCCAGACCGATGAAGAATCGGCTTGTTTCAGATCCACCATTCAAACCGATAGAATGACGTTGCAAGGGAGCATTCCTTGTCAAAGCATCATACCAGTCAGTTCCTTCTCCGGTAGCAGCTCTTGTCAATTGGTAAATAGCACCTTTTGAAGGTTCGATATTATATTTTGCTCTTTCCTGCTCAATTCTTTCCGGAGAGAATGGACCTGCAATACCTGAAGTACCACCCACACTGATATAATATGGAAGAACCGGTGTTGCTCCTGTTCCAAACTGAGGATGCGAATATTTGGGAGCACGGCCGTCAACTCTGGCCTGATTATCTTCAGCTACCCAGGTATATTTTGCAAAATCCGCTGGATTCATCATATCGATGCCTTCTCCAGGAGTAGTCACACCAAACATACCGTTGTAATCCACTCTTAATTTTTTATTTCTTGCACCACGCTTAGTAGTGTAGATAATAACACCGTTTGCAGCACGAGCTCCATAAATAGAAGCTGCAGCCGCATCTTTCAATACAGTAGTAGACTCAATGTCATCAGGGTTCAGGAAGTCGGTAGTTCCTACCGGCACACCGTCTACAATGTAAAGAG
>VFKK01000047.1 GCA_009885605.1 Cyclobacteriaceae bacterium
CCCAAATCTGGAAATTTCACAAACGATCAACCTCAATACTTGGTCGGAATACACTGAAATTCGAAAAAACTCCCGAAGTGAACTTGCGGAAGGTTTAATGCTGAAACACGTTGATTCAGCTTATGGAACAGGAAGAAAGCGTGGAAGCTGGTGGAAATGGAAAATCGAACCGCTCACGATTGACGGGGTGATGATATATGCTCAGAAAGGACATGGCCGAAGAGCTGATCTTTACAGTGATTATACCTTTGCGGTTTGGGATGGAGAAAATCTGGTTCCATTTGCCAAGGCATATTCCGGCTTAACGGATGCAGAAATGCAGGAAGTGGATCAGTTTGTAAAAAAGAATACCCGAGAAAAATTCGGCCCTGTTCGAACTGTCAAGGCAGAATTGGTTTTTGAGATTGCTTTCGAAGGAATTCAGGACAGTCCCCGTCACAAAAGTGGAATTGCGCTCCGATTTCCCCGAATATTGCGATGGAGAAAAGATAAACCTGCCCGGGAAGCCAATACCTTGCAGGACCTGAAAGACTTGCTGAAACAGTATGGAGGATAAAAGAATAGCCATTGGACTAGAGTACTTTCAAAAGAAAGGCTGGACGGCATTTCCGTTTCAAATTCAGACTTGGAAAGATTTTTTAGACGGGAAATCTGGTTTGCTCAATGCTCCGACAGGTTCCGGAAAAACCTTTGCACTTTGGTTTCCGGTGATCTTGGAATACATCCAAAACCATCCCGATACCTGGCAAAAACCTCAAAACAAGGGAATTCAATTGATATGGGTGACTCCTCTCCGGGCTTTGGCACAAGACATCCAAAAGGCCATGCAAGAAGTCTGCAACGTAATCGGTCTGCCTTGGCAAGTGGCTGTCCGAAATGGAGATACTGATGTCAAAACCCGGGCGGCCATGAAACGTCGTCCTCCGGAGTGTCTGATCACAACTCCTGAAACGCTCCATATTCTGATTTCACAAAAAGATCATGCTGCCCTTTTCCAAACTGTCCAGGCAATCGTTGTTGACGAATGGCATGAGTTGGTCGGAAACAAGCGGGGAGTACAAGTGCAGTTAGCCCTTGAGTACATTCAGTCGATCTGCCCTTCCACATTTCGCAGATGGGCGATTTCTGCAACGATCGGGAATCTGGAAGAAGCTGCGAAAGCTTTGCTCGGTCAGGATCTTCCGGTCCATATTGTAAAAGCAGAAATCGAAAAGCAAATTATCCTCAATTCGGTTTATCCTGATGAAATTGAAAAATATCCCTGGTCAGGCCACTTGGGAATCAGATTGCTGGACAAAGTGATCCCAATCATAGAAGCTGGAAATACAGTTTTGCTATTCACCAATACACGCTCCCAAACAGAGATTTGGTACCAGAAAATCCTCGAGGCCAAGCCGGAATGGGCAGGTTGGATCGCCATGCATCATGGATCACTGGCGATGAACGTAAGAAGCTGGGTAGAGGAAGCACTACACGAAGGCAAGCTGAAATTGGTAGTCTGCACCTCAAGTCTTGATCTGGGTGTTGATTTTCGCCCGGTTGATCGGGTAATTCAGGTGGGAAGTCCCAAAGGTGTTTCCAGATTTGTGCAGCGGGCCGGACGAGCGGGTCATCAGCCGGGAATGCCTTCGGAAATTTTCTTTGTCCCAACTAATGCACTAGAGCTGATCGAAGCTGCCGCTATTCGAGATGCAATCGAGCATGATGAGATGGAATCTCAGTTTCCGCCGGCTCTCCCCTACGATGTGTTGATTCAGTTTCTAGTAACGCTGGCCGTTGGAGCAGGTTTTGATACTGAGAAAATTTATCCCGTTGTTTGTCGTACACAATCCTTTGCTGATCTAAGCCCCGCGGAAATGGACTGGATGCTGGATTTCATCACCAAAGGAGGAAATTCGCTTGGGAGTTACGAGGATTTTTTGAAAGTAAGTCAGGATGAAAGCGACGGCTTATTTAAAGTAACCAACAAGCGAATAGCGATGAAGCACCGGCTTTCGATGGGGACTATTGTCTCTGATCCGATGCTGAAAGTGAAGTTCAAATCTGGTGGCTACCTTGGGACGGTTGAGGAATATTTCATTTCGAAAATGAAGATTGGAGACCGTTTCTTTTTCGCAGGAAGGAATCTCGAACTCCTCCAAATCAAAGAATTGAGTGCTTATGTAAGGCTTTCGGATAAGAAAACCAACAACATCCCAAGCTGGATGGGTGGACGAATTTCACTGACCTCCAAGCTTTCGGAGAAGATCAGAGAAATCCTGGAACTTGCAAATCACGGCAATTTCATCTCGGAAGAAATGGAACGAATCCATCCCATCCTCCGTCTCCAGCAGAAGCTTTCCATCATTCCCGATCAGGACACCTTGCTGATCGAATCATACCGAACCAATGAGGGATACCATATATTCTTTTATCCTTTTGAAGGTCGGATGGTGCATGAGATTATGGGTGCTTTGATCGCGTATAGGATTTCTGTCAGCTATCCTTTCAGCTTTAGTATTGCAATGAATGATTATGGATTTGAACTTCTTTCTGATAGTCCCATTCATATCGAAGAACTCCTGGAAGAGGATCTTTTTTCTTCCAAAAACTTATTGGAGGATATCCGTCATTGCGTGAATGAGAGCGAAATGACGAAGCGGAAATTTAGGGACATTGCCAGTATAGCAGGTTTGATTTTTCAAGGATATCCGGGTAAACCGACGACTTTCAAGCATATTCAGGCAAATTCCAGTTTGCTTTTTCAGGTATTTGAGAAATATGACCCTGACAATCTTCTATTGAAGCAAGCACATGAAGAAGCAATAAATCAGCAAATGGAAAAAAACAAGCTGATGTTGGCTTTAGAAAAAATCAACAGACAAAAAATCGTAATAAAGCATCCTGTTCATTTCACGCCTTTTGCCTTCCCGATCATGGTGGATCGACTCAGGGCAAGTCTTTCGTCCGAAAGTCTGGAAGATCGAATTGCTAAGATTCAGGCGCAGTTTGCGGAGGAGGATTAAAAGAGGATTGGAAGACCGATGACTGAAGACTGAAAAAATCTAAAATCAAACATTCTTCTGAATTTTCAATTGTTTAAACAAAAACCAGTCAAGGAGTTAAACGTCAAAATCAGGCCGGACATCCAGCCTGATTTTTGACGTGTTACTAAAATCTATCTATTAATTAAGTTTTTTTCCTGATTTTCAAGAGATCAAATTTCTTTGATCATCCCAAGTTGCAAGAGTAGACCTGTCCTCAGCTTTCAGATATACTTCCAAATATTTTTCTTCCAAAGAGAGTCCATATTGATTCATTACATCCTGGGGAACACCTTCCCAAACATTGGGAGTATTCCCAACATACCCAATATCCTTGAAGCCAATTTCAGTAGTATAAAATCCGGTAACGGTCATATTTCTTAGCGCATTGAAAAACTTCACCCCTGTTTCAAATTCCTTCTTTGCCTTATCAGGCCAGGCGATGTCGTCAATTATCTCCATTCTTTGACTTTCGGAAATCTCCAAAAATGATTTTGAATTTCGTTCATCTGCCTGGTGGTCGAGCCACATCAAACCTCCTCTGAAAACAGTTTGATTTGCAGGCTGATCCTTCATCATAAACTCAATGAATTCAGGAACTTTGGCCTGACTGGCACTTTCAGAAACTTCATCGGCTGGGATAATAATATCCACGAGGAGATTCAACTTTTTCATTTCCAACTCCGTGAAGAAGTTTTCTGAAAGTAATTTGGAGTCACGATCATCTTCTTCAGGAATCCTTCCTCCTGCTGTACCTCCCACAATTTTTGGAGAGAGGTCTGCTTGTTTTACCTCAGGACTACAAGCTGACCAAATCAAACCTGTGCCCAAGGATCCTGTTAATAAAAGCTTAAGATTATCTCTTCTATTCATATCACTTTTGATTAAAGGTTCTTGCTATTCATTTCTTTGACGATGAAATCCGAAGTCCTCCAGGAAAGAGCCAGAATAGTCCAGGTTGGATTTTTATCAGCTTGGGAGACAAATGGACCGGCATCGACCACAAAGAGATTTTTGCAGTCATGCGCCTGACAGTTCGTATTAAGGACTGACTTGGAGGGATCGGTTCCCATTCGGGTGGTGCCTACTTCATGGATAATTCTTCCTGGAGCCAGCAGTCCATATTGAGTATCCGGACCTGGTTTTGTTCCCAACAATTTTGCACCCGAGCTTATCAGCAATTCCTCAAAAGTGTCTTGCATGTGTTTGGCTTGGTTGATTTCATTCTCAGTCCAGTTGTAATGAAATCTCAATACCGGGATGCCATATTTATCAACCGTGGTGGGGTCAATTTCACAGTAATTATCATAGATCGGAACACTTTCTCCTCTTCCGGACATACTAACAGTACTTCCGTAGAGTGCTCGGATATCTTTTTTCAAACCTGGGCCATATCCTCCATTTGGACTTGGGCTACCGAATTCATCCAAAATTTGCTTTCGGACCACATCCATATTGGATCCAAAACCATAAGCAGGCATGTTCATTCCACCTCCAAATTCGATATGGTATCCTCTGGCAAAATCAAGGTTTTTGTTATCCAGCCACCAGGGTGTGTAGACATGCATACCTCCTACTCCATCCTCGTTATATCTTTTTCTGTTGATTAAATCCGGAATGATACCAGACCTGCTTGCACCAGTGGAATCATGAAGGTATCGACCAACCATTCCGCTGGAATTACCAACTCCGTCAGGATGTGATTTGGACTTTGAATTCAGCATGATTCGGGCCGTTTCGCCAGCAGAAGCACCAAGAACAACGATTCTCGCTTTCAACTTGAATTCTTTCAGATCCCTTTTATCCACATAAGAAATACCGGAAGCCAGTCCACTATCATCCGTGGTTACTTTCCTGACCATGCAGTGAGTGAAAAGATCAACTTTCCCTCCTTTCATTGCGGGTTTTACGAGGCAGGTACTTGAAGAAAAATCTGCATAAGCTTGGCAGCCTCTGTTACACTGCCGACAAAAAAAACAAACTCCACGATCCTTATTTACAGGTTTTGTTAAAATGGATAATCGGGAAGGAATAATTGGGATGTTTGCTTTTTTACCCCCATTGATCAAAAACATTTCATGAAGTCTTGGTTTTGGAGGCGGCAGAAAATTACCGTCGGGCTCATTTCTAATTCCCTCTTTTGATCCAAAAACTCCAATCAGCTTATCTACTTTATCATAGTAGGGCTTAACGTCATCATAACCGATAGGCCAGTTGTCCCCAAGGCCATCAATGCTTTGTCTTTTGAAATCATCAGGACCAAATCTCAACGAAATCCTGCCCCAGTGATTGGTTCTTCCACCAACCATTCTTGATCTGAACCAATCGAATTCGGTACCATTTTTTCGGGTATAGGGTTCGCCTTCAATATCCCAGCCTCCAATTGCTGCGTCAAAATCTCCAAAAGGTCTGATCCGAGTAGAAGCGCCACGTCTTGGTGATTCCCAAGGCGGTCTGAGTTGGGTTCGATCCTCTTCTTTTGCTGGATCCCAATCACCGCCTGCTTCCACTACTGCAACAGAAAGTCCTGCTTCAGAAAGTATTTTGGTGGCCATTCCGCCACCGGCACCGGATCCAACTATAATTACATCATATGAATCTGCACTGGGTTTTATTTGAAAACTCATTTTTTTTGAATTTAAGTTTTAGAAAAACTCCCTGGAATAACCCCAAAGGAATACACTTCAATAAGATTTGGAATACCCTGAATAGCTATTCTTCCAGCCTTATACTTCCCAACCCTGCCTGTATTTTCTGTTCAAATATTTCTCCGCTTCCGGGTGATTAGGGATTTTCATTTTTTTAGCGTCCCATTGCAGGACTTTTTGAGGTTCCCGGATTGCAACTGTACCCAGAATAATTGCCTCTGTCATTGGACCAGATTGAGCAAAATGACTTTCTGTTTTTGCTTTTCC
>VFKK01000002.1 GCA_009885605.1 Cyclobacteriaceae bacterium
CTGCTTCCATTCCCCCAGGAATCCGGTGCATTAGGATTTAAAATGAAAGGGTTGCTGTCCTGGAGTATTTAAGGAGACGAATATGCCTGCTTTTTTAAAGCTCTGAAAAGTGAGGCGGTCTATTTATGAAATCCTAATTGGTTCTAGTTGATACAGATTAGGCAATGTTTCAAAAGCGAAAAATTGAGGGATCGTAAAGCTTTTTTTTCTGGATAAAATATTGAAACGCTTAGTTGATTTTTAGGTCGAAGTGGTAAACTAATTTCCCATCGTGTGTATTCATTATTTGCTTCAGGTCTATCTGAGGAAATTTATTATAGAGATCAAATAATTTATTTCAGAAGATAATTTCGAGATATAATCTTTAAGGATATAATCTTCCAAATTAACGAATAAGGCTGATTTCGGTCCGACGATTGGATTTAATGGTACAACCATAAAAATTTAACCATGAAAATGATACCCACAAATGCAGCTTTTCAACCGCTTGTTAAGACCCCAGATAAACTAAGGCAAGACACGAGTGAAAGGCACTATCGGAGGCGTATTAACTCTGTTAGGCTTTTTCATTCAGATTTGGATCAAACTTTTCAAGGTGTCAATACGAACCGCAATAAAGGCTATTCGCAAACTTCTTCTGCTTCAGAATGGGACCCAAATCAAGAAATTCTAGATCCGGCGAGGGAAGACGGTAGCAGAGAATTTCCTGATCAAAAAGATCAGGATGACATTAATCCAAACAGGAACGTACCGGAAGAGGACAATGACCTGAACGATGAGGACGGCGCTTTTATCAAAGAACCTAACCGGGAATTGGATGATCCTTATTTACCGGGACACGTGGATGAGGAAAACATTCCACCTATTAAAAAAGAATTTCTGGATTCCGATCCCGATTAAATACAAAAAACCAGCAATTGAATTGACGGGGAGGCACAAATTGTGAAGAAGATTTACAACCAGTGCTTCCCCAAATTTAAAGAAGTTGTGCCGATCCAACGGTCAAATGAGCCATCTGAAGTGATTCACCGTAATTCAACTCAAACCTCTCAGTTAAATCACTACTCAATTTCTATCTCCATAAAGGTGTAATAATTACTACTTGATAGGAAAACCCAAAAATAAATAACCATGAAACGATCTGATCCAAACGAAAAAGAAAAGGCTGAAGTAAAAAATAGCACACTCAACGATCTGTTAAAGAAAGGTACTCCTGAAAGAGATGAAGAGACAACGGAAGAATTTATTACACCGGACCCTACCCGATCCGTTCCTGAGAAAAATGTTGGACTATCAAAAATGGATAAAATGGGGATAAGCCAAAAAGCGAAAAATCAATCGAACGGGGAGTAAGACGCGTTGGTAAGTAAGAAAAATCTGCATTTATCAGACTCCCAGAGAAGTGAAAAACGGAAATGTCCCGGGGCTTAGTAGATGACAATTATACTGATTTGACCTTTTTGAATTACGTTAAATATGCCTTCGGATTACTGCCGCAATATTATTTGAACTTTTGAAATTTTCTTCGGAATTCTACACTTGGTAAAAAAATGGAGATCAGGGATTTCAGGCGAAGTCCTTGATTCTGGCCAAACTAAAACACTTTACTTACTTCCGGCTCAATAATAAACTTCTTCTCCCCTGTTTCTCCTCCAATTATTCAACAGATATATTGCATCGGCTTCGTCCTTTGGAGTGACAATGATGACAACATTGCCCTCCTTAATTCCGGAATAATATAATTTTACCCGGGACTCCGGAATGCCCAAACTTATTAACGAACCAAACGTGCCTCCAGAGGCATACTCGTCACCGGCGATTTCGGCAATCTGTGATCCGAATTCAGACTCATCTTTCAAATAGGTGAAGTGATCCCTCCTCGTACTTTCTGACATCAAAAAGCTGATTTCATTAAGTGAATACCCCTTAAATATGAGCTTTAGATAAGCTTTTTCCGTGCTTTCACAGTCACAAAACATTCCACTCAGTACTTTTGAATCTGCCGCATAGGGATCGTACAGGTTTCTTTGGGGTCCGAAATTTTCCATTATTTGAAGACAGATTATATTAATTAAAACTCAAATGTTTCCTTTTCAGATAGCGTTCTTAGTTCCCAACCTTGAATTTAATAGGCGAAATTGATTTGATATTTAGTTAGGTTTTTCAAAATACCAGGGGGGATTACTAATTGAACATGAAGGTATTAATCCAATTTTCATTCCGACCTATTTTCAACTAAACAATCATCTTAAAAACACATCAAGTGTATATTATCAAACTTTCAAGTGGGACTATTTGGGGACTATTTACCCATGGGAAATTTGGTTTCCGGAAGGAAATATTTCTATAAACTAATGAGTCTGACTCATTTTTAAAAAAAGTTTTCATACTAGAAATTTTCCTATTCTGTTACCTTTTTTGCACAACCTGTTTAATTAATCATAGCCACTAAACTTCCCGGTTTTGGAAGTAATAAATTATTTTTAAGAGAGGAATCAGATCGAAAATTCTTTTCCTAAGATTCATCATTGTGAAAAAAAATTAAAAGGCTAATGAAGCCTGCAGTCCATGCTTCCTCTGAAGGTGAAAACACCCTACTTATCCCTGCATGCATTTTTCAAAGATATCGGTTGAGGGAAAAAAATCATTTTGAGGTTTTGGACAGAGTTGGAAAAAAAATTGCATTCATTAAAAAATCAACTTCAGATTGAATGAAATTATGATTATCCGCAATGATGCCAGTAACCTTATTTTCTTTGCTTTTCTAGACGGATGACCGATGAGGGATGACCGATTCGGACCAAATTCAGATCTTACCCTAATTTTCTAAGGGCCATTTCTATCTACTGGCATAAAAGCGGATATACATTAATGAAATTATTTACGCACCATTTCTAATAAGTATTATATGTATGTACGCTTTCTTGCCACTAGCCAAATAAAACAAGCTCTGAAGTTCAAAAG
>VFKK01000202.1 GCA_009885605.1 Cyclobacteriaceae bacterium
CCTCAAATTTTTTGGGCCCTGCGGGGAGTTTTTCACCCATCAGTACCAGATTTATTCGACCGTCTGATTCTATCTCCTGATAGGGAAGATTCAAATCAGCTTTTGATAAAACCGGATGATCCGCATATTCTACAAATCCCGATTCTGTTTGGTAGGCCAATGGTTTGTTTGTCTTATAATCAATTTCAAATTTGCTCACCAATTCCTCATTGAGAGCCTGTCCCTTTAATTCAGTCCTGGCAGCATCTAATTGGTCTGGGTCCAAAACTTTCACTACAAAAGCATTGACTCTTGATTTCCACTGGTAATTTTTGATGTTTTTGGTATAGAAACTTACTTGACCCAGGGAATCCAGAATTCCTTTTTGCCAAACTTCTTCATTCATCAATGAAAATAGGAGAATCCCGTCGCGGTATTCCTTCAGGAGCATCTGGTATTCTGTATTGTTTGCCAATAGGTCTGATTCTTCCGCCTGATTCAATTTGCTTGCGGTGAATTGCTCATACCAGGCGTCGAAAATTCCATTTTTGGAGCGGGGTATTATCTCTTCAACTCGCACGAAATCTGCAAGGTCCTGCGAAGTGTAAGTTTTTCCATGCAGCGTGAAAAGAGGTTGAGATGCCACATTCCCATTCTCTAATGCCGGGACAAATGAAGAACCGCTTAGGCCATTCAAAGATGCGCTGAGAGCCTCGACTACTGTTTCATTTTCTACAAATGCGTACCGGGCCTTTTGGATTGCCATAACCTGAGATTGGATCATGGTTGATCTTGAGTCTCTCAAGATCCTGGAGCGGATGTTTTCCTCCATACTTTCGAAAGTTTCCAGCGGTTTTTTGTCCTCAAGTCTGAGAATGTGGTAGCCATATTGAGTGCGTACCGGGGGGGACACCTCGCCAATTTCCGTAAGTGAAAAAGCTGCAATTTCAAACTCAGGAATCATAGACCCTACGCTAAACCAAGGAAGAGTTCCTCCGTTTTCGCTTGAGGCCGGATCTTCTGAATAAGTCTTCACGATATCTTCCCAGATAGTATTTTCCTTTTGAATCTCGGTGTAGATATCAGCAATTTTTCTTCTCGCCAAATCTTCTCCTGTACTGGAGGTTTCATCGATCCGAACCAATATATGAGATACTCGTACTTGGCCCGGATTCGGTTGACGATCTTTCACCTGGATAAGATGATAGCCGAAATTAGTTAAAACCGGGTCAGAAACCTGACCAGCCTGAATATTGTATGCTGCGTCTTCAAAAGGCTGAACCATTTGAAGGGAAGTGAAATATCCCAAATCACCTTTATTGATTTTCGCAGAGGGATCATCAGAATATTGCTCTGCCAGGCGATTGATATCTCCATTTTGTTCAATCTCTCCCTTTACTTTCAACGCCATCTTTAATACGATTAAACTATCGTCACGACTTGCATTTGGGGGAAATTGGAAAAGAATATGACTAGCTCGAACAACTTCCTGCATTCTGGAATATGCTTTTCTTAGCTCTCCTTCTTCCAGAGAATTTTTTATCAGGAAAGGAGCCTTAAGATTTTCCTGAAAAGAGACAAACTCCCGGTTAAATTCCACAGATTTATCAAGGCCTAACTCCTCTGCCTCTCTGACCTTTAACTTATAATTCACAAAGAGGGTAAGATTTTCCTCAAACTCCTCCCTGCTCATTCCTTTTGAAGCGGGCTCTGTCGAGTTTCCTTTTGAGATTAAATAGATCAGTTCATCCTTGTCCACAGGCTTGCCCCCAATGGTCAATAGTTGGTCATCCTGCCCGGAGGTCTGAATAAAGGCCATGGCTGATGCCGAGGACTTGTAGGTTAGAATGATAGAGAAAATAAGAGCCGAAAGGGTTCGGGTTGTCATGTACTATCTTGCAGATTTAAAATGCAATTTTACAAATTTATTAGGAATTCGTGGTAAAAGCCCCGATTAGTAAGCATTTAACAAGAATTAGGTTTGAAACCATTTTATCAGCCGGCAGGTATTAATTCCCTTGTCAGATTCAAATTCGATTTCGTCCATTATTTTCTTGACCAAAATGATGCCTAAACCTCCTTTTCGCTTTTCTCCAATTACTTTTTTTAAGTCAGGGATTTCATAATCGATCAAATTGAAAGCTTCACCTTGATCTTTTATTTCAAAAATTAATTTTCCGGAAGCTTCTTTTACCTCTAGTTCAATATGATCCTTAGCGTTGCAATTGTGAGAGTGGATGATCAAGTTCGCGCATACTTCCTCAACTGCGAGCGTAACTTGATGCTGATCTTTGTCAGACAAGTGGAATTCTCCAAGAGTTTTTTGAAGAAAAATCCGAAGTTCAGCAAGCGCGGAAGTTTCGCAATATATCCGAATCTGATGTTTCATTTCAGAATTAAAATGCTGCGGTTTTATCGGGTAAAATTGGAATCAACTGGTCAAGACCAAGGATTTTAAACACTTCATATACCCTTGGAGTGAGAGAATAAATTTTCAAATCAATATCACGTTCCTGGAATTCCTCCAAATAGGACATAAATACTCCCAAACCTGCAGAGGAAATATATTCGAGACCTTGCCCGTCTACAAGAATAGATTTACTTCCATCATTTATTAGTTTTTGGATCGCCTCATCTAATATGACTGAGTTACTGGCATCCACCTCGCCACGAAGGATCAAGAGATCATGGCCGTTTTCTTTTTGGGTTTCTATACTTATCATATATCTGGAATCCTGATTTTAGTTTTTTTGGTACTCGTTAAATTTCACCACCATGATGGAATAATCATCGTCGATCATCCCATCTCCTCCTACAAAGTTGTGAAGGGAATCGATGATTTTGGCCTGAATTTCGTGAGGTCCAAGGTGGTGGGAAATCTCCAATAGCGATCTGATTCGCTCAAAGCCAAATTGCAATGATTTTTCATTTTTAGCTTCTACGATGCCGTCAGTAAACAATACCAAGACGTTTCCTGGTTGATACATGAAGGTTTTTTCCTCAACGTGTTTTTCGTACTGCTTGTTTCTTAAAATTCCCAAGCCGAGTCCTTCAACTGCCAGATACTCTGATTTTTGGTTGGCAAAACTATGCATCAAAGTGGGTACATGACCAGCTCGCGCATGGCGGATACTATTTTCTCGTGTATCGATAATGAAAATAGAAGCCGTGATAAAATGGTTTCTTTCCAGGCAATTACCCAAAGCGGAATTTGCCCGGATCATGAATTCAGCTGGACCAAGATCAAGCTGAATTAAGCTTTGAAAAATCCCTTTCATCTGGGCCATGTGAAAAGCCGCCGAGGTGCCTTTGCCGGATACGTCGCCAATAATAAACACAAAGCGATCTTCGTCGAGTTTGAAAGTATCGTAATAATCTCCTCCCACTTCATCGGCGGCATTGGAATATGCGCAGATATCGAAAGCCGCATTATGATCGAGCCTCGTTGGGAGAAGTGCTTTCTGCACACGCTGGGCGATTTTGAGCTCTTCCTGATAGCGTTCATTTTGAATAGCCTGATTCAGAAGACGGTGATTTTCCACCGCAATCGATGCCTGTCTGGAAAAAGTCGTAATGATATTCACCATTTCTTTGTTGAACCCATCTCTCACTTCTTTGCAAAGCACCATTTTCCCAATGACCGATTTGTTGATTATAAGAGGAACGAGCAGGACAGATTCAAATTTTGGATGGCTCAATCTCAGGGTAATGGGGCTCAGTTTTTCAGTCTGGGTTTTAGCTGCCCACTCTAGCGCGGTCTTTTGTTTCCCGATCAAATCTGTAAGCTCATTCCTTGTTTCGGGATCTATCGATCGATCCTGAAGCAAGCTTCTGGATTCATGAGTGGTCATTTCAAGCCATGCAGCATCGGCATAGGAAGCACTCATACAGGAATCCATCAGGATGTCAAGAACTTGTTCTTCATTTTCACCGGGTTGAATGGATTGGCTTAATCGCTGAAAACTAATTGCTTCTGTAAGTTTTTGTTCAAAAACCGAGGACGTAGGTAAGTTGAAAAGCGTCACCAAAAAGCTAAAAATAGCATAGATCAGGATGAAGCCGAAAAGGGAAATTAGGAACAGATTGTCGGTCAGATTCACCGGATATATTTCCGAATTGCTGAATTCCAGTGTTTGCCAAAACAAGTAAATGCAGCTTGCGATAATTAAGGAAAGGAATAACAATGATTTCCATTTCTCTTTGAAAGTCAGGTAGGGAATCCATTTCAGATTGCTGGAAAGGACAAGGCCTAGCCCCAAGAGGATTACCATCCCAAAAAGGAAGCTGTAATCGAGATTGTTCTTGTTGAAAAAGATAAAAAACATAGCTACCAGCATCGCAAATTCGTATGCCTGCCATTGTTTCACTACTTGTTTACTTTTTTGATAGAGAATAAGATGCTTCCAAAGCAAAGAAGATGAAATGAGGAAGATAGAGACTACCGCAAATTTGGCATGGTAAAAAAAGTTGAGAAGAAAAGGTTCTTCACCGAGTTTGCTATCCCCGAGTAATTGGTACAATAGCCTGATAAGAAGGAAAAAACCTACTGATAAAATGCCGGTAGAAGCAGCTCTCCAAATCAGATTCAGAAATTCATTTTGTGAATTTTTATTAATGGAATAGTTGTAAAAGGAATAGACAGAAAGGAAAAAAAGGATTTCCAATATCAGGGTAAATTCGTCAGCAATACCCGAATCAATCGTATTGATGATCCCAAAAAGTCTGACCAAATCCACAAATAGCAAGGCAAGCCATACCAAGATGGCAAGCAGCATACTTAGCTTTCCGATATGAATTGGTGGTAGTTTGATCATGAACGGTCTTCCACAATATTACTCATTCGGAATGGAATAAGGTGAATGAGGATAAGTTACCACCTTGGTTGGATTGTTAAAAAGTCTAAAAAGAATTTTGGGTGATTTTTGACTCTTTTAAAAGCAGATAAGATCATCTACCACCCCTTTGCCGTATCTTTCCTCAATCAGCATAAGCATTTTGCTTTTATTCATCATCAGTTCTTTTTTCACAGGTCCTGAAGAGAGCTTCACGTAAAGTTTTTTATCCTTAATCGATACAGAGTCTGTGCGGTCTGCGATGGTTTTTCCTACGATTTCAGGCCAGTCATGAATGAGAGATTTTTCTCTGAACTTCCCCTCTAAGCGATACGCTTTGAGCAGGTCGTTGAATGCTGATTCCAGCGGTGCTGCTTCTTTTTTTCGACTGAAATAGGAGTCTTTGCTCATTATTGGTTTTAGACAAACAGGGAGGCGGCTATACTATCTGCAAGAAGAATCCCTGACTTGGTCAAAGATAGATTATTCTCCTTCCAAATCAGCCAGCCATGGAATTCCATTTGATCCAAAATCTGCTTTTTTTCAGTGGCCAGATCTTTACCATATTCAACTTGAATGAAGTCGAAATCTATTCCCCAAATAGTTCGAAGCCCGGTAAGCAGGTATTCATTTAATCGTTCATCAATAGAGAGGAAATCTTCGGAAAAGGGGATTTGATTGTTCTTTAGTTTGGTAATGTATTGAGAGTTGTGAGGGGGATTGGAACCCCGATTTTTTCCATCAAAAGAGTGTGCACTTGGGCCGATTCCCAGGTAAGGCACACCCTTCCAATAGTTCGTATTGTGTAAAGCAAAATGGCCGTGCTTCCCAAAATTGGAAACTTCATATTGGATAAAACCTGCTTTTTCTGTTTGCTCCTGCAAATATTCGAATTGCTCAGCGATGAAATCCTCTTCTGCGACTTTGAATTTTCCCTTTTTGGCCCAATTTGCTAAAGCTGTTTTTGGTTCTACAGTAAGCGAATAACTAGAAATGTGGCCGGTTTCCTGAGCGAGTGCTTCGGCCAGATCACGTTTCCATATGGAATGGTCAGGATATGGAAATCCATAAATCAGATCAATGCTGAACTTTTCAAAACCAACATTTCTTGCTTTTTGAATTGCAGCTTTGGATTCTTCGGCATTGTGTGCCCGATTGTAAAACTTCAGAACATTTTCATCGAAACTTTGAATGCCAAGACTGAGGCGGTCTATTCCCAAAGATTTCCAGGACTCAAGATTTTTCAGATGGAGGTCATCCGGGTTTGATTCCATGGTGACCTCTTTCAGGTCGCAACTGTAATTTTTGGAAACAGAGCTTAATATCCTTGAAAGCATATCCGGAGAAAGGAGAGAAGGGGTTCCTCCTCCAAAATAGACGGTTTCGATTGTTGATCCGGATAAATAGTCTTTGCGAAAATCAAGCTCCCTGCAGATCATGTCCACCATTTCTTCCATTCTTGTCAGGTTGGTGCTGAAGTGGAAATCGCAATAATGGCAAGCTTGCTTGCAAAATGGTATGTGGATGTAGATGCCTGCCAATGCTATTTCTGTTAATTTGCAAATATAAACATTCCGCTGCAGTCCATTGAAAACCCTCTTTTTGGCCTTTATTATTTTCTTATTTGCGGAGGAATTAGTCTGCCTGGGTCAAACTTCCAACTGGATAAAGTGGGAAAGTAAAACACCTTCAAGAGGAACAGGTTGGAAATATTTCCAGGATTCAGTGAAAAGCAATCGCTATTTGGATTCGATTTCAGAATCATTTCAAAAGGAAGGATACTTGGAAATATTTAAAAGAAACGAAAGACCAGGAGTTGATTCATTGAAAGTCGAATTTTTTCCTGGGACAAAATACGCTTGGGCTGAAATAAATACAAGAAATATCCCACAAGAACTGATCCGGCAAATTGGACCACTCGAGAATGATTATCCTTCGATTGTAGACTGGATGGATCGATTGATTCTTAAAGCAGAAGATCTGGGGTATCCTTTTGCGGTAGCCAATCTGGATAGTATCAAGCTGGAAGGAGATTCTATTCGCGCCAATCTGAATTTTGAGTTTGGACCATTGATCTCTTGGGATAGTGTTGCTGTATCGGGTCAAACAAAAACGCAGCCCCGGTATGTCCAAAATCTTACCGGAATCGAGCCGGGAAATCCCTTTTCACAAAAGGAATTTGAGGAGAGTATTTTGACCTTGGGAAGGTCGCCTTATTTTTCGATCGCCGAAAAAACGGATATTACTTTTCAGACAAAAAGCGCAAGGCCAACATTCAACCTGAGAGATCGAAAAGCAAATGTGCTGGACGGAATCATTGGTCTTTTACCAAATGAAAATGAGCCCGGTAAAATGTTGATTACAGGGCAACTTGATCTGGAACTTTACCACTTGGGAGGGAAAGGGCGGGACATTGCATTGCATTGGCAACGTTTAAATATTTCCACACAATCTTTGGACCTAACAGCCAAAGAATCCTTCCTGTTTAATTCGCCTTTGGATTTTAATTTAGGTTTTAATTTGCTTAAGCAAGACACTACTTTTCTTAATAGAAGCTTTAGTTTGGATTTTGGGTACAGGTTAAAAAAAGGCGGTTATTTGAGGTTTTTCACCAATAGAAAAGCCGGAGACTTGATTTCAACTGCCGCTTACCAAAATGTAACTGAGCTCCCCGATGTGGCGGATTTCAGGTGGAACCAATATGGAATTGGCTGGATTTGGAACAAATTGGATTCACCCGTTTTCCCAAGAAAAGGGTATAGGTTTACAGGGGAGTTTTCCGCAGGTAATAAGGAGATTCTAGAAAACACGGGAATCCCTGAGGAAGTTTACACAAATATGGTTTTGAATTCGCCTCAATATTTGGGGAGGATTGATTTGGAAAAGCACTTTTTCTTGAAACCAACTTGGGGAATTATGTTGAGAGCAGTTGGCGGTTTTACTCAAAACCAAAATCTTTTGCTGAATGATCTGTTCCGATTGGGAGGTTTGAAAACGATTAGGGGATTCAATGAGAACTACTTTTATGCACGGAGTTATGGATTTCTTAATACGGAACAGCGGCTATTTTTTGGAGAAAATTCATTTCTTATGATTTTTGCAGACCTTGGGATTCTGGAAAACCCGTACTTTGCAACATCAATTGACAACCCCTTTTCTTTTGGTGCCGGGGTAAATCTGGATATGGGAACTGGAATATTTCGATTTATATATGGTATTGGGAAATCCAATGCTCAACCTCTTGCATTTTCTTATTCAAGAATTCACTTTGGCTACCTGGCCAGGTTTTAAGACATGAAAAAAGTAATTTTTAAGATTTTATTCTTCTTCCTTCTGATGGGGCTTTCTGCTCCCTTTGCCAGTGGGCAAGTATTGGAAGATTACAAATCTGATTGGGAAGAGGGAGGCAATAAATCTTGGTTTAGTGACAATGATCGATTGATCGTTGAGTTGGATTTAGTTTCTTTCCCGATGGGATTTATTTCATTTGAATTTCCGGCACAATCTGTAGTTTTTTTGGGAGACAAACTTTGGTTTTTTTCAGAAAAAGACACCATTTTTTCAGAAAAAGTAAGTCAATTAAAGAGCCAGTTTAATGTTGAAAAAGCCAATCTGATAGTGTTTAAAAGAGGAATTCAAATGGGGGACTCTAAAATCCAGAAAGTTTTGCAACCTGCTGAGCTCAATTCAGATCAAGTACTAAAAGCAGAATTAATACGAAATCGAGATTTTCAGCGGCAGGAAATCCGTGACTTTTTTGTGTTTGCAGTATTGTTAGTATTATTTGGAATAGCGCTTTATAAACTGGCTTATCCTTATCTTTTTGCCGTCATGATCAGACCACTTTCACTGATCTATGCCGAGGATTTTTCAGAAAGTGGAAGTTTACAGAAATTCTTCTCGTTTGATGTTTTATTTTATGTGGTGGTGGTAAACATGTTGACATCTCTGGCGGGGGTGCTTGGCTTGTTATTTTTCAAATTTGAATGGTTGAAAACCAGGTTTACATTGGACTTCAATTCTATGTTTCAGCTTTGGCTGGCAGTAGCAGGAATACTTTTGATGCTCACAATTTTAAAATTCATCGGTATTAGAGTCGTTGCTTATTTATTTGACTTGGAAAAGCTTGAATTTCCACATTTCTTTTACTTGCTAAGGCTAGTTGCCATAACGTCTGCATTCTTTGTTTTGGTTTCTGCATTTTTTTTAATGAATGAGTTCTCAGGAATGAAAAACGCGTTGTCATTTTCTTTTTCAGCCTTTTTTTGGATTTATATAGCGGGAGTAGTCGGGTTGTTTCTGATCATGATGAATCGACTTAGCTTTAAGAAATACCATTTATTTGCTTACCTTTGCATTGCTGAATTAGTGCCCTTTTTGGTTATTTCAAAATGGATCATGGTAGTAGGGCAGTAAGTTTTTGGACATAAACAAAGGATTAGCCTAGCATGAGTGTAGCCACGAAAGACCGGTTTAGATCAGTTAAAAGTATTCTTGTTTCTCAACCCAAACCTACGGATGCAAATTCCCCTTATTTGCAGCTTGCAGAGAAGTACAAGATTAAAATAGATTTCAGGCAGTTCATAAAAGTGGAACCCGTTCCGCCAAAAGAATTCCGGAAGCAAAAAATTGATATCCTGAAGCATACAGCAATTATTTTTACAAGTAGAAATGCGATTGACCATTTCTTTGCTATCTGCAAAGACTTCAAAATCGAAATGCCTGCCGAAATGAAGTATTTTTGTATTTCAGATCAGACTGCCCATTACCTTCAGAAATACATCGTCATACGAAAGAGAAAATTGTTTGTAGGACAGAAGACAGCCGAGGATTTATTTGATTATTTTAAAAAGCATAAATCTGAAAAATACTTATTTCCGTGTTCTGATATTCGTAAGGAGGATATTCCTGATTACATGAATAAAAATGGAATTTCTTTTACAGAGGCAATCATCTATCATACTGTTGCCGCAGATTTATCCGATTTGGCTGATGTTAAATATGATATATTAGCTTTTTTCAGTCCTTCTGGAATAAAGTCGCTAAAACAAAACTTTCCAGATTTTGTCCAAGGAAAAACAAGAATTGCGGCATTCGGTCCTACTACAGCCCAAGCGGTAAGAGATATGGAGTTGATTTTGGATATTGAAGCGCCGATGCCAAACGCACCAAGTATGACTGGAGCTTTGGAACTTTATATAAAAAAGGCTAACAATTTGTAATTGTTTGAAATCAAAATCTGTGGTTTTTCAGTTTAAATTCTTAGAATAGGTATTAGATCGGATTAAACCGTGCTCAAATGATTCAAAGAGGCCATTGGAAATTTTTTTTTAGAAATCTTGTCATCCTCGCGTTCCTTTTTGGATACAGTCCATTAATGGCACAACAAGATGCTCAATTCACTCAGTACATGAATAATGGTATGTACTATAATCCAGCATTTGCAGGGAAAGAGGGAGGATTTAGGTTTTCAGCGTTGCATCGTTCCCAATGGCAGAATTATAGTACTAATTCTGGTCTAGGTGGAGCTCCGGTTACTCAGTTGATTACAGCTCAGGGTAGTTTGGATGGGAAAAATATTGGTTATGGCCTGACAATTGTGAACGATCAAATAGGTGCTACAGGTAATCTTGAAATTAATTTGCAGGGGTCATACCATAAAAAGATTAATCGTTCCGTGATAAGCTTTGGGGCTTACGTAGGAATGTTTTCGAGTGCTATTAATTATGATGAATTGATAGTAGTCAACCCAGAGCCAAATTTGCCGGGTGCAGGGAAGGAAAGTCAAACAAATCTCAATTTTGGTGCGGGTGTACTATTCGATAGAGGAAATTATTATGTGGGAATAAGTTCTAGACATCTAAATGAGCCTGTTTTCGACTTTGGAGATGGATCCTACGAAAACCAGTTAAAAAATCATTCTTACCTACTTTTAGGATATAAATTCAGGCCGATAGGGCAACTTTCAATCGAACCAAGTTTTCTTTTGAAATCTGTTTCTTTCAATAATTTTTCATACGATGTCAGCGTTATAGCAACTCATCAAGATAAAATTAGCGGCGGGATTGCTTTCAGAGGAGAAGAATCGCTATCGTTAATTCTTGGCTACAGCATTCTAAAAGATAATTCGCTGAGACTTGGCTATGCTTTTGATCTTGTAATTGGTGGAGTGGAAGCAAAATCACCTACCAGTCATGAATTAATGTTGAGGTATACGTTAAAGGATATGACCAGGGAAGTGGAAAGAGTTATTCAAAGGACTCCAAGATTTAGGTTTTAGGATAAATGCTAAGTCTGTGAATTGAAAAAAAGCAATAAACTTAACATTTAACCAAGTTTAACTGTGTCTTAAAATTTGGCAGGTTATTTGCATTATTGTGCCAAAATCAGCTAAATTTCGCAGTATGAGTGCACTTTACAAAGGGTAATTATTTGATGATATCAAAAACGTCATTTATGTATAATAAAATGAATATTCGAATTATGACCGTCACCTTGGGGTTGGCCGTCGCGACACTTTTACCTGGTTGTGGTCTTTTTAATAAAAAAGGTTCGGCCAGTGATAAGATGAACAGAAGAGGAGAAGTGACCGGCGTAGCGAAGCGAGAGACCTGGCAACAGAACCTTCCCTTTGACATGGTTCCTGTTAAGGCAGGTACTTTTTGGATGGGACAATCTGATGAAGATATTGCCTTCACTCAATCATCTCTAAACAAACAGATAACTGTTTCAGAATTTTTTATGGACAAATATGAAGTGTCCAATAATAAATACAGACAGTTTTTGGAAGCTGTTAAAAATGGAGCTTTGGCAACAGGAACCCCAACCACTTTAAGAGAAGAACCAATATTCAATCTGGATGAATTAAAACCTGACACAACTGTCTGGTCAACCAGCTTTTCTTATCATTATGGTGATCCTTTAATGGAGTTTTACTTTGACCATCCTGCATTTGACGACTATCCAGTGGTAGGTGTTAGTTGGGATCAAGCTCAAAAATATTCTGAGTGGAGAACTTACCACATGAGAGCTAACGATGAGTCTGACTATGATATGACACCATTTAGACTTCCTTCTGAAGCAGAATGGGAATATGCTGCAAAAGGAGGAAAAGATGTTGCAAAGTATCCTTGGGGAGGACCATATTTAAAAAATAAAAGAGGTTGCCTTATGGCAAACTTCAAGCCTGGAAGGGGAAATTATATTGATGATGGGTTTGCTTACACAGCCCCTGTAGATGTTTTTGCCCCTAACGGATTTGGACTGTACAATATGTCTGGAAATGTCGCAGAATGGGTTCTTGATGCTTATGGTACAACA
>VFKK01000097.1 GCA_009885605.1 Cyclobacteriaceae bacterium
AATATTGTCTGGATGGATTCTTCTTTCAATGTTCCCCGATTCTTCGTCAATGGGATGGATTTCAAAGACGAGGGATCGCCTATTTCGGGTTTTTTCGAAGTTTTGGTTGATGGTCAAATGCCCCTCATGAGACGTACAATGGCAATTTTCAAAGAATCTAACTACAATACTGCCTTGATGGTAGGCAATCGAAATGACCAATTCATAAAACGAAATATTTACTACTACTTAAAAGGAGTGGATGTCAAAGAAATCCCAACCAATAGAAAGAAGCTATTTGCAATTTTTGGAGACAAAGCCGGATTCATGGAGGAATTTGCTGAATCAAACTCGCTAAACATCCGGGAACCCAGCTCAATTTTTCAACTATTTACTCATTACAATTCCCAGTTTGAAGGATTCAGGCCAATTATGAACCAGTTGAGAGATGAAAAATAGAACCAAACAACCACCAATAATATGAGAAAATTTTACTTAGCACTTTTGGTAGCTCTGCCTTTTACCGGAATTGCTCAGCAAACCCAAAAACCTGTGCTACACGGGAAAAACTGGATGGCAATCACCGGAAAGCCACTTGCGGCCACTGCCGGAGCTCAGATTTTTAGCCAGGGTGGAAATGCTGTGGACGCAGCTTGTGCGATGCTTGCAGCTACTGCTACCATGTGGGACATGCTTTCCTGGGGTGGAGAAACTCAGGCTTTGATCTACAATCCGGTAACCAAAAAAGTCATCGCGATTAATGCAATGGGTTACGCTCCTACTGGTGCGACTGTTGAATTCTTCAAATCTCAGGGAATGGCCAACCCTCCTGAGTTTGGACCATTGGCTGCCACTACTCCCGGAACTCCGGGTGGACTGATGACCATGCTGGCAGAATATGGGACGATGAGTCTCGAGCAGGTTTTGGCCCCGGCCATGCAGCTTGCGAAAGGTTACCCAATTGAGGCAATGACTGCCAATATGATTGAAAATAATAAGGCTAAAATCAAAGAATGGCCCTATTCTAAAGAGGTTTTTCTGCCTCATGCGGGCGAAAAAAGAGAAGCTCCGGAAGTAGGAGAAATTTTCATTCAGGAAGATTTGTATCAGACATTGGCTAAACTGGTGGAAACTGAGAAAGCAGCCTTAAAAGCTAAGAAAAGCCGAAAAGAAGCTATTTACGCAGCCAATGAGCGTTTTTACAAAGGCGATATTGCAAAGGAAATCGTCCGGGGAACACGTGAGCAAGGCGGACTTTTCACGGAAGCTGATTTGGCAAATTGGAAAGTAAAAATCGAAGAACCTCTTTATGTCAATTACAAAGGAATCGATGTCTATAAAATGCAGGAATGGACACAGGGTCCGGCTTTGCTTCAGTCATTGAATATCCTTGAGAATTTTGACCTGAAAAGCATGGGTTACAATTCGGCCAACTACATCAATACAGTTTATCAGGCGATGAGCCTTGCTTTTGCAGACCGGGATTTCTATTACGGCGATCCTGCTTTCGACCCAAAATCCCCAATAAAAGGTTTGCTTTCGAAGGAATACGCAAAAGAGAGAGCCAGATTGATCGGGAATCAAAATGATCCAAACATAGGTCCGGGCGATCCTTATCCTTTCGAAGGGGGAACAAACCCTTTCAAAAAATTACTTGAATCCAACTCAGAATCTGTAGCTGTCAACAATCCCGGTCAACCGATTCAAGGACTGGACGATCCTTTTCTGGAGCAATTTCAAAGAGGAACTACTTCGGTGGAAGCCACAGATGCAGAAGGTTGGGTCGTTTCGATCACACCGAGTGGTGGGTGGGTTCCGGCAGTTATTGCGGGAAATACAGGCGTGGGATTGAGTCAGCGAATGCAGAGCTTTGTACTAGATGAAAAGTTAAATCCCTACAACCTTCCTGAACCCGGCAAGCGGCCAAGAGTTACTTTGACCCCGAGTCTGGCGCTGAAAGACGGAAAGCCCTTCCTTGCTTTTGCCGTTCAGGGAGGAGATTCGCAGGATCAAAACCTTCTACAGTTTTTCCTCAATGTCGTGGAATTCGATATGAATGTGCAGGAAGCGACCGAAGCTGCAAACTTCAACAGCTATCAAATGCAGAGCTCTTTTGGAGCTCATGAAATCAAACCGGGTGCAATCACACTTAGGGAGGATACCCCAAGCTGGATAAGAACTGAATTGAATAAAAAGGGCTACTTAATGGATTTCTGGCCAAGAACTTCTGGCCCAATCAACGCCATTTGGTTTGACTGGAAGCACGGAACTTTCTGGGGTGGCTCAAGTAATTATGGAGAAGATTATGGAATCAGTTGGTAACAAAAAAAAATTATAACCTAATGAAATTAAAGCACATAGCTTTATCCGTTTTACTAAGTGGATCAGCTGTCTATCCTTCTTTTTCGCAGAAAAAAGAAAAACAAAATCCTCTCAAAACTCAAGTGACCACAAGCGTGGATGAACGCTATGCTAACCTGACAAATCTGAGTGATAAAATCTGGTCGTTTGAAGAAATAGCTTTCCGCGAAAGTCAATCCTCAGCTGCCCTTTCCGCCTATGCTGAAGAATTGGGTTTCAAAGTAACTCGTGGTGTTGCTGAAATTCCTACTGCATTTGTCGCAGAATACGGAAGTGGATTACCTATCATCGGCATCATGGGTGAGTTTGATGCACTTCCTGGCCTTTCTCAAAACAAGGTTCCATTCAAAGATCCGCTTCACGCCGGAGCACCGGGTCATGGATGTGGTCATAATCTTTTCGGAGTGGCTTCACTCGGAGCTGCCGCAGCTATTAAAGATTTGATAGCCGAAGGTAAAATCAAAGGCACAATCCGATTTTTTGGAACTCCTGCAGAAGAGAAATTCTTCGGGAAACTCTGGATGATCCGTGCAGGTTTGTTTGATGACGTAGATATTATGATGGACTGGCATCCGGGGGATGAAACCAAAGTGAATGCGCAAAAAGGTCTGGCATTGGTTGATTTCATTGTAGAGTTCAAAGGACAGGCAGCACACGCATCTGCTGATCCATGGAACGGCCGGAGTGCTGGTGATGCTTTGGAGCTTTATGCCAACGGAATTAACTATTACAGAGAACATGTGAAGCCAACTGTAAGAATCCATTATCATATTCAGGATGCCGGTGAAGTTGTAAACGTGGTTCCTGATTACAGCCGAATCTGGGTTCGGGTGCGCGATTCAAGTCGTGGTGGACTGGAGCCTGTTTGGAAGCAAGTGGAGAAAATGGCAGAAGGTGCAGCCATCATGGCAAACGTAACTCATGAAGTGAGTCTTGTTTCCGGTGTTCATGAAATGTTGATCAACAGAAAAGGCTCAGAAACTTTGCAAAAAAACCTGGAACTTTTAGGTCCGATTTCTTACACGGATGAGGAGCAGGTTTTTGCGAAGAAGATCCAGGAAAGTACTTTCAAGCCTCAAATCGGGTTGGTTTCCGAGATCAAGCCTTTAGAAGAAACTTTGGAGCACTCCATGGGCGGATCGACTGACGTCGGAGATGTGAGTTACAATGTTCCAACCATCAGTTTAAGTGCCACTACCGCACCAAACGGAACACCTTGGCATTCCTGGGCTGTGGTAGCTTGCGGTGGAATGTCCATCGGTCATAAAGGAATGGGATATGCAGCAAAAGCTTTAGCGATGACAATGGTAGATCTCTACCAAAACGAAGCGCTGAGAACTGAGATAAAAGCAGAATTCAAAGAGAAAAAAGGTGATTACGTTTACAAGGGTATCGTTCCTCCCGGACCACCTCCTATCAATTCAAAACTTCAATAAATGAAAATGGGAAGCGATTGCTTCCCATTTTTTATTTCTTCCCGAACAACTTCTCTAAAATCTTGTAAGTAATCAGGTAAGTTGGCCTCACTCCTTCCATGCCCAGCGCACCTGAAGCAAGTGTACTTCCTGATTCAAGCGGATTATCTGAAGCATAATAAGCATACAGAACTTTCACATTAGATCTTATACTTCTTCTGATTTTGGAAGCGGATTGAATCGCTTTTTGGTAATGTGCTCCTTCCATTTCCAGTCCGACAGCATTCCAGGAAGATTTCATGAAATAGGTCAGAATATCTTTGTTTTGGAGAGAGGTTCCCAAAACAGTGATCATTGAGCCCTGATAAACTCCCAATCCATAACCTTCGAAATCTGACTTTTTTAATTCGTTTTTGAAAGGGTAATTATCTGCTGTTCCTTCAAAAACATGAGCTGTAGGGATCATCAGATCCCCTTTTCCTCCGTATAGAATTCCAGCTTTCCCCATTATAGAAGTAGAAATGACGTCTAGTGGAATGTCTTTTCCATCTTTATGATATGCTTTCAGCAATTCATCAAAGCATTCGTACGCTTGCTCACCGAAAGCATAATCCATCACGACTATTACAGGACTCTCTTCGCCCTTCTCTCCCAATTTGACGCCAGGAATAATTTCGTTTTTTTCGAAAAGGGCTGTATCAATGATTTGCGCTCCGATATTCGTACCGGAAGTATCCGGAATGTCAATGAAGCCATGCTTTGTTGCGTAATCGAGGATGGTTTTGCCCTGATGAGTTTTTGATCTCACACTGATATCCATCGCCACTTTTTCGATCTCCTCATAGGTTTTTAATCCCAAAGCCTGTGGACCATAAATGGTATTGAGGACGCTGTGAAGATTTGCGGAAATAATGTGGATCGGCCGCTTTAGCAAACCATGTTGATCAAGTGTTTCTTTGATTTTCTGAGCCCAAAGTTCACCGTAGACGTGATGACCAATTCGCTCACGCAAAGTAGCTGAGAATGAAATTTCCCGATCGAGGCCTTTAGTCGATTCATCGAAAGCCAATCTTCCCATGTGATATATGATGGAAAAAAGACTGTTTGAGTTTGGACTTTTCTCAAATTTTTCAACCGCATCAACAGTTTCCTCAAAAGTTCTTCCCATCAAATGGCTCAGGTAAGCACTTGCAGCTTCTTTATCAAATTCCTCCCCTGCAGCTTCTTTTTTCACAAATTCCTCCAGCATATTCCAATTCAGGGAGATTTTTCCTTTTGGGTCTGAAGCATTGCGAAGGATTTTTCTTGATTCTACATACAAGAAAGTAAGGTGAGTCAGAATGTCATAAATATCTGAGCGACCCCTTGTCATCTCCACGTACATAATCTGAGGATCCAGTCGGTAGCAATTTCTTTTTCTTCTCGCTGGTACAATCGGAGTTAAATGAGAAGTTTCGTAGCCTTCTCTGCTTATCAATCTCACGTATCTGCACTCTTCAATTCCTCTCGGAAGTCGCTCCATTACATAGAGCAAACCCTCCAATTCCAGCTTTTCGGGATCAGTAACAGAACCGTAAATCTCCGGTGAAAGAACCATCAATGAGTTGACCAAAGTCTCTCCGGATACCCCAAGCGGCTTATAACTTCCTCGGGTAAATAAGTGACGCATTGTAATGTAAAGTCTCTCTATTGCTCCTCTGGATTCCTGAGCTCTGGTTCTTTTCATGTTGCAAGGGGGTTTTGCGAGGTAAAAGTAAGGATTATGCCTTTAATCTATCGCTAAAAAATTTCTTGAGTTTATCTACTTTGGGTTTCACCACAAACTGGCAATACGGCTGCGAACCATTCAGATCAAAATAATTCTGGTGGTAATTCTCCGCAGGATAGAAATTTGTGAATTCAGTAATCTCCGTCACAATCGGTTTATCAAAAACCTTAGATGAATTTAATTGCGCTTTTAGTTCAAGAGCTATTTTTTGCTGTCCCGGAGTATGATAGAAGATTGCGGACCTGTATTGAGGCCCCATATCTGCACCTTGCCTGTTCAACGTAGTGGGATCATGAGTACCCCAGAAAATTTCAAGAAGCTGATTCAAACTGACTTTTTTCGGATCAAAGTAAACCTGAATCACCTCAGCATGACCGGTGGTTCCATCACAAATGGCACGATAAGTTGGCTCTACTACAAATCCTCCTGAATAACCTGAAACCACGTTTATCACTCCTTCTATTCTTTGAAAAACTGCCTCAGTACACCAAAAACAACCCGCTCCAAGCGTGATTACTTCCTGCCCTTCAGGAACGATTACATCTGTTACCGGTAAACTCATCTTATTCTCCATAGATCTTTCAGATTTTTATCAAGTTCAGAACAGCTAAACGCTTACTTTGGTTTGGATTCCTGCTGATCATAATGGGGCCTTTCGGAACAGAGTCGGGATCGATTAGCATTCCATTTTGGGTGATTAGAATCAATCCCTCTTTATACATCTCCAGAGCAACGGTAATAATTTCTTCCAAAAATTGCTCCCAATCCTGCGGAAACATAAGTTTTAAAACTTCAGCGGGGTAAAAACCACCTTTTTTTGTTTGCCTGCACATTTCCAAAATAGCTGTTCTCAGGACTTCCATTTCAAAACATTATCTGCAAACCATCACAAAAGCAGGCGGCAAATTTTTAAAAGTAAAACTAACACTCACCTTGTTAAAATATTTTTTGAACTGGTTTTTCAAAAGGTAGGAATAACAAATCTGGATAAAGGCTCCGTTGGGTGTTAAAGAATTTTTACACTGATTCATGATTTCATTGGTAGCTTCCTTCGAAATCAGACTAAAAGGCAGTGATGAAAAAATGTAGTCTATCTTTTTACCGTGAAGGTATTTATCAAGGTTCTCCGCAGAATCGTTGATGATTTTCACATTATGCTGCGGAAATTGCTTCTTCATGGATTCGCAAAATGACTTGTTGATCTCAAAAACCAAAAGCTCAGCATCTGACTCCAACCTTTCAATAATACCTTGAGTAATACTACCGTCTCCACCACCCAATTCAACCACTAATTTGGAATGGGAAAGGTCAGATTTAGAAAGCATCTTACTCACTAGGGCTTTGGAGCTGAAAGTCAAGGCTCCGGTTGTTGTCAGGTTAGAAGAAAGCTCCAACCACAAATCTGATTTGCTCATATCATTAAAATCACGCCTTGAAGATACCCGAATTTGCT
>VFKK01000039.1 GCA_009885605.1 Cyclobacteriaceae bacterium
AAGCAAATACATGACTGGTACGATGACTAACGTAAGGAAAGTCGCAAAGGTTAACCCAAATATTACTGTCCATGCCATCGGACCCCAGAAATCCGCATTATCTCCTCCTACGTAAAACTGAGGGTCAAAAGAACTTAATAAAGTTGCGAAATTAATATTCATACCGATCGCCAATGGCACTAAGCCTAGTACTGTCGTGATCGCTGTAAGCAATACAGGACGAAGTCTGGTCTTACCCGACTCTACAATACTGTTCATCAAATCAGTGATTGATAGATATTCTCCCTCTTTGGTACCCAACTCTTCTCTTTTTCGCTCGCGGACCAGGTTAGTATAATCAATCAAGACGATCGCGTTGTTTACAACAACACCTGCAAGTGAAATAATACCTATACCCGTCATGATCACAACAAAGTCCATGTTGAAAATCACTAAGCCCAAGAATACTCCGATCGTACTCAGCACTACTGACGCCATGATGATCAAAGGCGTAACTACCGAGTTAAACTGAGCAACGATTATCAGAAAAATCAAAGCGAGCGCAACATACAAGGCATTGACCAGGAAATCCATGGACTTGGCCTGCTCCTCTTGCTCACCGGTGAATTTAACAGTGACACCATCCGGAACAGGATAATTCACCATTGCACTCTGAATCTTTTGATTGATCTCCGTTGGATTATAACCATCCAATACGTTTGAGAAAACTGTGATTGCCTTCTCAAGGTCTTTTCGCTTCACAGAGCCGAAAGTAGATCCGTATTGGACATTCGCGACAGCAGAGATCGGAACCTCTCGCTTATCCCCAAATTTATCCCGGAAGCCTATTTTCTTATTGATAAGCGTATTGATATCATACCGATATTTTTCATCCAGTCTCAACTGGATTGGATAATCATCCTCACCTTCCTTGTATTGGGAAACTTCCAATCCGAATAATGATGTCCTGAGTTCGGTAGCAATCGTGGAAGTAGAAAGACCAAATCTTCTGGCCTTTTCCCGGTCAATGTCCAAAACTACTTCCGGACTCCCCAGTGAAAGGTCAGTTTTCAATTCTTCTATACCCGCAATGTTTTGACTATTAAGGTATTCCTGAGTTTCGGTAACGAAATCAATTAATTGCTCATAATTTTCACCAACAAACTCAATATTCACTGCCTTTCCGACAGGTGGTCCATTTCGTTGTTTATCTACAGTGATCAATACTCCCGGGTATTTTACTACCATGTCACGGATGACTTCCATGGCACGATTTGTATTGATTCCCTGACGGTTTATGTAATCCACAAAACCAATCGTGATTTTTGCTTTGTTTGGAGTCGCCTGATTGCTTGGCCCTTCTATTGGGTCACCGGTTCCTTCTCCTACTTGACTGATTACTGATTCGATGATGTTATTATAAGGTTCCAAAGAAACCATCAACTCATCCTCCATCCCATCGACAAATTTATTGGTTGCCTCGATGTCAGTTCCGATAGGGAATTCCACAAAGACGTTCACCAGCTGAGGTTGATTATCCGGAAAGAAAAGGACTTTTGGAGCTCGCACAACCAGTAAACCCAAAGAAAGAAAAAGCAATAAGACCGTTCCTCCAAGGAACATATAAGGCCTCTTTCCTGCTAACGCATATTGCAAGGTTGACTCGTATGTATTCTCCATTTTGACCAGGAAGACATTCTGAAACCAGGCAATTGCCTTTCGCAAAAAGAAAATGTTCATCAGGATGAAAACTGAAGTTATCAAGGAGAGCGAACCCATGATATTCCAACCTGTCAAATAGAAAATGGCGGCTAACACCAGAAAAGCACCAGAGATGATTATCGAATTTTGCTTCGGCCTTTCTTTGGTCACATCATCCACTTTCATGAAAAGAGATGTCATCACCGGGTTAATTACTAATGCCACAAAAAGCGAAGCAGAAAGCACGATAATCAGAGTAATGGGAAGGAATTTCATAAACTCTCCGATCGTATCCTGCCAGAAAGCCAATGGTAAAAATGCAGCCAAAGTTGTCAAAGTGGAAGTAATAATAGGCCATGCCACTTCACCAACACCTTCTTTGGCAGCCTCAATTGGAGATTTGCCCATTGACATGAGTCGGTAAATATTTTCTACTACCACAATTCCATTATCCACAAGCATACCAAGGGCAAGAATCAGGGAGAATAGAACCATCAGGTTTAACGTGATTCCGAAGGAATTCAAAATCAGAAAGGATATAAACATGGAAAGCGGTATCGCTGATCCCACGAAAAGTGCATTTCTGAACCCAAGGAAAAACATCAAAATCAATACAACCAGGATAATTCCGAAAATGATGGAGTTTTCCAGATCACTAACCTGCAGACGAGTCTGCTTGGACTGGTCATTCGTAATTGCGATTTCCAGATCAGCGGGAAATCTTTCTGCCTTTGCTTCGTCAATGATTTCTCGGATTCTGTCTGCAGCATCCAGGAGGTTTTCACCACTTCTTTTTACCACGTTGATGGTCACTACGGGTAGATTTTTATTTCTGGCGTAGGTAGATCTCTCCTTATATGTATCCTTGATCTCTGCCACATCGCGGAGGTAGACTATCTTTTGATTATCCGTCTTCACAATCAGGTCAAGCAACTGCATAGGATCAGTCAATTCACCGTCTACACGGAGGGTTCTTTGGAATTCGCCTGTCCTGATAGTACCCCCTGAAACCGTCAGGTTTTCTGAATTGATCGCACCCGAAATATCACTGAAGTTTACGCCAACTGCCTCCATTTTATAAGGATCGGCGTTGATTTGAATTTCACGCTCTACTGTTCCGGCAAGGTCAGCTTTAGAAATTTCAGGGAGCTTCTCGATTTTATCCTCCAGATACTCACCGAATTTTTTCAGTTCCGTATCCGAATAATCCCCGGAAATATTCACGTTCATAATCGGAAAATCTGCGGTATTGATCTCTACCACATTCGGTTCCTGATCCAAATCGGAAGGCAACTCACTTTTTGCCCGATCGACTGCATCTTTTACATCCTGAATCGCTTTTGAAATCTCGATTCCGGGGTTAAATGTGATTACTATGGAGGAAAAATCTTGAACGGACGTTGACTTAATGTCCTTTACGTCATTGAGTGATTTCAATTCCTTTTCAATCGGGCGCGAAATCAGATTTTCCATATCCACCGGCGAATTGCCCGGATAAGGCGTACCGATATATACTGTGGGGATTACAATCTCCGGAAAACTCTCCTTTGGCATCGAGCGATATGCTCCCAAACCCATGACGGTAATAATCAGGGTGACGATGACCACTGAGGTAGCATTGTCCACACTGAAACTGGACAACCCAAACTCACGGATGGTTTTTGACTTTTCTTTTTCAGCCATGATTTTACAACTGCGTAATGTTCACATTAAAATTATCACCGACTTCACGGAAGCCTTTGTCTACCAACACCTCAGTACCTGCAAGTCCTTCCAGAATCTCAGATTCATCCCCGAAAGTTTTACCTCTCTTGACGTACATTTTCTTAGCTACATTATCAGCCACGACGAATAAATAATCTCCTTTGTTATCACTTAGGATTAGGTGACTTGGCACAACTACCCCATCTGTATTTTCATAATCCTTTATTCTCAAAACTGCGATCATATTGGGTTTCAGATTTGCCATCCGAGGAAGAATAATTTCGACTTTAAACGTTCTGTTGTTTGGATTGATGATCGATCCGATCGCTGATATTTTCGTTTTCAAGTCCTGATTAAAAGAAGGGAAGCTTACTTCTACAGAATCTCCTTTACTCATTACTCCAACATATGACTCAGAAATATCAGCTTCTATGAAGAGGTCGCTTTCGCCGACAAACTGAAACATTGCCATTCCCGGCTGTACCAACTCTCCTGTTCTCACCTGGACCGTCTCCACTGTTCCATCAAACGGGGCACGGATCACACCTTTGTCAAGTTGAGTTTTCAATGTTTTCAGGCTTCTGTCAAGTCCTTCTTTTCTGTTTTTAGCTTCCAGATATTGAACTTCCGTTCCGATCTGCTGCTTCCAAAGGCGCTCTTGCTTTTCAAAAAGCGTAGTTGCCAAATCAAGGGAGTTTTGAAGCTCATCAATATTTCTCTGGATAGATTCTGCATTGATTCGGGCAAGTACCTGACCTTTTTTAGCTCTCATGCCTTCTACTGCCGGCACCTCCAATACAAGACCAGAAGCCTCAGCGCTGATGCTCACGTTCTTTTTGGAAAGTACAGATCCGGTCACTTCTACAAAATGCTCAAAGTTGCCTTTACGAGCATTGGCAGTGGTGATGAGGATAGTCTTCTGACCCAACTTCGCAAACTCAGGATCAAGAGCAGCAATCTCAGTTTCGAGGACCTGGATGGACTCTGCCAATTCTGTGGATTGAGCTTTTAGCTTTTCCAGTTCAGCTTTTTTAGCATCAAGCCCTTCTCCCGTGCCGGAACTGCAGCTGTACGCGAAAAGAACGATCAGGGATAGTGGTAAAAATTTAAGCGTTGGTTTCATTGTTATGTTTTTTTCTTGAATGATTAAAATCTCCGAAGGCTTTTATCTCTGAATAAAGAGAGTTGAAGTCCAGCCAGAGTTATTTTTTTTGATTTGAATCCTCAAAAGGGAAACAAGAGTTGGTTTAGTTATCGATGTTTGTTCTTAATATTCCGAGGGCTTTTTCCAGATCAACCTTGGCAATCAGACCATCATAAAGTGCAGCAAGGAAATTGATTTCGGCTTCGATCAATGCAGCATCAGCTTCCACAACTTCAAAATTTGATCCTACACCTTCGTTGTATTTGATTTTTGACATTTCGAAAACCTCTTGAGCCAGTGTCATATTTTCACGCTGAATCTCGAGAATATTCAGGTCGTTTTTCAGGCTGGTTCTCGCTTGGTAGATTTCAAGAGCGATGTTGTCATCGAGGAAGATTTTTTGATTTTCGAGTTGATTCAGTTGAATTCGGTTTTTTTGAATTCTTGCACTTTTAGCTAGCCCATCGAAAATCGGAATCTCCATTCTTAATGCTATTAATGAGCTGGAAAACCAGTTGCCAGGATCATATACTTTCTGCAACGTATTACCGGCACCGGTTCTTTGGATAAATCCATTCGCGTCGATTGTTGGCATATACTGAGCCTTGTTATACCTCATGTCAAGATTTGTCAACTCCAAGTTGGTATTCAGCTGATCAATTTCAATCCTACTGATTCCTTCCATTGTCAGCATATCAACCAATTCCTCTTCAGGATTCAGTTCTTTCAGAGTTTCAGTGATGTTGATATCGTATTGTGGAGGAAGGCCCATTTGAAGCTTCAGCAATTGCTTGCTGATTTCGTATGCGGTTTTACTTCTTTCCAGTTGGGAATAGGTATTATTCCGCTGAACTTTAATTCTTGACACATCTATTTTTTCTGAGAATCCGGCATCAAAGAGTGATTGGGTCTCGGATAAGAGAGAATCAATTCTGGATAAGTTGGCACTTGCCAGTCTGATACGTTCTTGGTTTACCAAAACCCCAAAAAATGCTTTTTTTACATTTTCGATCACATCGTTTTCAGCTTTTACCACATCCAATTGTGTCAGAGCCTGATACGTTTTTGCGGCTTTCAATCCTACAAAGAAAGAGCCGTCCAGAATCATCTGGGTCACATTCACTGCCACTCCACTTTGATAGCTTACTCCGAATCTCGCCGGAATCACATCCGAGGGATTTGTAGGATCTCCGAAAGGTGGCTGGTTTGGTAAAAAGACAACCGGAATCGTGGGATTGTAATTAAGGTTTACAGCTCCTGTGACTTGAGGCAGACCGGTGGCGGTTGTTTCCTTAACCGTTGCCTTAGAAATCAACGTTTCCAGTCTGGCATTTTTGGTGTTTACATTGTTTTCCAGAGCATATGTCAGGGCCTCTCTAAGATTGAGGTCCACTACTTCCTGAGCGGAAAGTCCGGAAGCTGCCATGAAAAATGTAAAAAGGATCAATAAGTAGTTTTTCATCAGGCTCATCAGATTTCTTGTGTGGCTTTTTGTTGTTGGTAGGCTATTCGCCCTTTTTCTGTAAAAATCCCGTGGAGGAAGTGATCCATCATTTCGAGTTGTAATTCAAGAATGTTGTATCCTTTCATGTCAAAATTTGCAGGATCAAAGGAGGATGAAATTTGATTTACTCTGAGCCTGGCTAAAATTATCGAGTCGATTTCAGGTCGGAAATAACCAAGTAGCTTTCCTTTCTCCAGAACATTCACCAAATCCTTCATGACGAATTCTTCTTTAAAAGATTCAAACTGAATCCATGCCTCAGGGAAATGACGTTGGATTTCGAGAATCACCATTGGATTCATATTAGCTAACCGTTCCCTCAACATTTTGGAGGCTTTCACCAAATGTTCGATGACACCATCCTCATGCTCCATCATATAGCACATCTTTATTCTGTCTTCCTCAAGCACGCAGGCAAAAGTCTCTTTCACCAGATCCTTCTTATCCTTAAACTCCTGATAAATAGTCTTCTTGGATACTCCGGACAACCGGGCAATATCTTCCATGGTAACAGTACGGACACCAAATCGGCTAAACTGCTCAATCGCCACTTCCAAAATCTTACTTTTCATCTACTTCTCTCTTTATTTGGAATAGCAAAACTACAGAAACTTTATACATACGCAAAGTTTCCATGGTTTTTTATAAAATTTAATTTTGTATTACCCAAGTTTAAATTCATAAACAAACTTTTTTAATCAAAAATTAGATTTTTAAAGAATATTATTTTTAAAAGACATATTTATCAAAGCTTTTCTTGGGGATATTATCTAGATTTGAATTGAAAATTTTTCAATCAAATGAACTCGCTGGAAACTCCTTGGGGACGATTAGTATATGATCAATTAGGCGATGGACCGGAGGTTTTTCTGTTTTTTCATGGCTTTGGACAAAGCCACTTGGATATGCTGCCTTTTGGAAGGCTCATACAACCCGGACAAAGGTTCCTGTTTATTGACCTTTTCTTCCATGGAAATAGCTCCTGGCATGATACTTCTATTCCGTTGACTAAAGTTATTTGGAGCAAAATTGTTCAAGAAGTCTCTGTTCAGGCAGGATTCAAAGATTTTCATTTGGTAGGTTTTAGCATGGGGGGAAAATTCTCTTTGCTCACTTTTGAGCTCTTTCCTGAGCGGGTTAAGAGTTTGACTTTATTAGCCCCTGACGGAATTAAAACAGGATTATTCTATAATCTGAATAGCTACCCGGATTATTTCCACCCATTTTTCAAGGGTGTAGTTTTCAAACCTCAGCGATTTTTTGGAATCATGGATGGACTTCATTCCGTAGGAATAATAGAAACAAGCCTGATAAAATTTGTAAAAACTCAGATGCAAACCAGATCCAAGCGTGCTCAGGTTTATCTTTCGTGGAAGGTTTTTGGAAACCTCCAGCTTTCTCTGGGAAAAATCATTCAACTCGCCCGATCGAAAAAAATACCGATTCAACTTTTCACGGGTAAATTTGATAAGATGGTGACAGCATCAAATCTCAGTCGGTTCAGTACCAAAATACCCCATCTCAAAGCAATCTCACTTCCTGTCGGGCATGGAAAATTGATAGCAGCGAGTGTGGAGAAATTGGGATTGGGGATTGGGGATTGGGGATTGGGGAATAGAGATTGAGAGATTGAGAGATTGGAGATTTCACTTCCTTCTTCCCAACTTCCAACCTCCCTCCTTCCAACCTCCCGCTTCCCGCTTCCCAACTTCCCACTTCCCAACTTCTTCCTTCAAACTTCCGAATCTAAATCCCAAATCCTTACCTTTGCATCTTACCAGCCAAGGACATGATTTTCTTCTTTGAATCACCCCAAAAATTCCTTTACGCAGTTCAATCCCCTCAACCCATTGCTCCTGAGGACATCCAAAAGCTAATCTGGCTTTTTGGGGATGCTAAAGCGTTAGAAAACAACACGGTAACAGGGACTTACTCAGGACCAAGAAAAGAAATGATCACACCCTGGTCTACCAACGCAGTGGAAATCACGGGGAATATGGGCATAAGAGGTATTCAGCGGATTGAGGAATTTTCTCTGTTGACGGAAGGCCAGCACCTGGATCCTATGCTACAAAAGGCCTATGATGGATTGGATCAGGAAATTTTTGATATCCATCTTGAGCCGGAAAAAATCCAGGCTGTCACCGACATTTCAGCCTTTAATAAAAAAGAAGGACTTGCCCTTAGTCAAGAAGAAGTTGATTACCTAGATAACGTTTCCGCTCAACTCGGGCGCCCGCTTACAGATTCGGAAGTTTTCGGATTCAGCCAGGTTAATTCCGAGCATTGCCGACACAAGATCTTCAACGGTACATTTATTATAGATGGTGAGGTAAAGCCAATGACGCTTTTCCAACTCATCAAAGAGACTTCCAAAAAACATCCCAATCGAATCGCTTCCGCTTACAAGGACAACGTGGCATTTGTCAACGGACCAAAAGCCCAGCAATTCGCCCCAAAAACCCAACATCAGGCAGACTTCTTCGAAACGCGTGAAATCGACACCGTGATTTCCCTAAAAGCTGAAACTCATAACTTCCCAACGACTGTGGAGCCTTTCAACGGTGCTGCGACAGGTGCCGGCGGAGAAATCCGCGACAGATTGGCTGGTGGAACTGCTTCCATTCCTCTGGCGGGAACAGCTGTCTACATGACCTCTTATTCCCGGTCGGAAAAAGGTAGAAGCTGGGAAAATAACCTGAATGAGAGGCCTTGGCTTTACCAAACTCCAATGGATATCCTGATCAAAGCTTCCAACGGAGCTTCAGATTTTGGTAATAAATTTGGCCAGCCATTGATCGCAGGATCTGTTTTGACTTTTGAGCATGAGGAAGAAGGCAAGCAATATGGCTTCGACAAAGTAATCATGCTGGCCGGAGGTGTTGGTTTTACCAATGCCAAATACGCCAAAAAATCTGAGCCCAAAGCGGGTGACCAAATCGTGATCATGGGCGGTGACAACTACCGCATCGGAATGGGTGGTTCGGCTGTTTCATCTCTGAATACCGGTGAACTCTCCAATGCGATCGAACTGAACGCCATCCAGCGCTCCAATCCTGAGATGCAGAAGCGGGTGTCCAACGTCATCCGCGCGATGGCCGAAAGCGACAACAACCCAATCATTTCGATCCACGATCACGGAGCCGGCGGACATTTGAACTGCCTTTCTGAACTGGTGGAAAGCACTGGCGGAACAATTCA
>VFKK01000130.1 GCA_009885605.1 Cyclobacteriaceae bacterium
AATCGGCAAAGCGTCCATGTCCGCACGAAGGGCGAGGGTGTTTTTCCCAGGATTTCTGCCTTCAATCAAAGCAGCCCAACCAGTATCGGCTTTGCTTTCAATCTTGGTAACTCCGATTTCCAGCAGTCTTTCTTTGACAAAAGCAGCTGTCTTGTACTCGTGAAAAGAAAGCTCCGGATTTGCGTGAAGATGTCGTCTGGTTTGGATTACTTCTTCTTTGTAGGCTTTCGCGAGGGATTTAATTTTTTCCTTCAGCATTATTGTCGATTACTTGAGGGACTACGTATTCCTTTCTTTGAAATCTATCCTGAATGATTCTGGCTGACTGAAACTGCGTTTTAATCAATGAAAAATTCTTTTGCGCTTCGAATTTATAAGCGTATCGACCCACTTTTACCAGATATCTCGGCTCTTGGTATTGCATTTCGGCAGCCAAATCAGGAAAATATTGGAACATTTCGTCGCGGGAACTGAAAGCCTTATTCCTGTCAATTCCGGAGTAAACCAAAACTGTGTACCCACTGAAATAGACTTCCGATTTATTTTTCTCAATTAATCGCTTCTGTACGATCTCCAGTTCGTCATCTACCGCTGTCGCTGACACAATACTCGGCAATTCGGCAGACTTGGATTCAATCTTCCTAAAATCGGGATATTGTGGCAAAGAAGACGAGAGATCTTCCTGATAGGATTCATAAGATGTCTTTTCCCCAATTTTAATCCCCAGCGTTTTACAACCGAAGAGAATAAATAAAATCCCCAAAATCCAAAATGATCTCATATCGGCTTAGTTTTCAATAATCACACACTTTCCATCCAGGAGATCTTGTTCCACGCTTTTATATTTCATTTCAGTCTTTTTTGATCCATCCGGATATTGAACGCTGACTTTATCATTTCGGCCGTAAACTTTTTCAGATTTTCGAGGAGCCACTACTTGCGGAGCAGGTCTTCCGGAAGACGCTGCCGCTGCGACGGCTCTGTTTGCGCCAGGATTAAGTGTACTTCCAACTTCAGCTTTAGAAGTCTGGAGTTTTGGTTCGGCAGGTCTTTGAGCCTGAGCTGCAGCCACTTGATTTGGTTCTTGCTTTGGCAAATCTGCCCGTGTAAGAAATGATACAACGTCCTCATTTAGTTTACCGATGAAGCGTTTGAACATTTGATAGGCCTCAAACTTGTAAATCAAAAGCGGATCTTTTTGCTCGTATACAGCATTTTGAACAGATTGCTTCAAGTCATCCATGTCACGAAGATGCTCTTTCCAGTTTTGATCAATAATCGCCAGAGTCACATTTTTCTCAATTGCTCTCACCAATTCCCTGCCTTCATTTCGAATCATTGACTCCAGATTTACAGTCACTCCGATTTGTTTTAAACCATCGGAGATCGGAACCATGATATCTTTCACTGTTGCACCCCTTTCTTCCTGAACTCTTTTGAAAATCGGAAGTGCGGTTTTGATCATAATCTCATTCTTCTTCTGATAGCTTTCAAAAGCAATGGAATACAGATCCTGAGTCAGCTTTCCTGCATCTTTGGATTTCAGCTCTCCTTCGGAAATATTAAAATCTACTCCAAGTGAGGTGAAGATATTCATTCGGAGGGTTTCAACATCTCCGGTAGATTTGCCCATTTCGATAGCGGTTTCGCAGACATCAAAAAGGATATTAATGATGTCAAGTTCAAGTCTTTCACCTTTGAGAGCGTTTCGGCGGCGCTTGTAAACCACCTCACGCTGTGAGTTCATCACGTCGTCGTACTCCAAAAGTCTCTTTCTGGTGCCAAAGTTGTTTTCCTCCACTTTCTTCTGAGCCCGCTCAATTGACTTGGTAATCATACTGTGCTGAATTACTTCACCCTCTTCAAGACCCATCCGGTCCATCAATTTAGCAATTCGCTCAGATCCAAATAAGCGCATCAAGCTGTCTTCCAATGACACGAAGAACTGGGAAGAACCTACGTCTCCCTGACGACCTGATCGACCACGGAGCTGCCTGTCCACTCTTCTTGATTCGTGGCGCTCGGTACCGATGATGGCCAAACCACCTGAGCCTTTTGAGTCAGGAGACAATTTGATATCTGTACCTCTACCCGCCATGTTCGTAGCGATTGTTACGTTTCCAGCTTGTCCTGCGATAGCTACAATTTCAGCTTCTCGTGCGTGTTGCTTAGCATTCAAAACCTGATGAGGAATTTTCTTCAGCGTCAGCATTCGACTGAGCACTTCGGAAATTTCCACAGAAGTCGTTCCTACAAGTACTGGTCTTCCCTGGGCTACCAATTCATTGATTTCGTCGGTTACAGCATTGAATTTCTCTCGTACCGTTTTGTAAACTTTGTCTTCACGATCTTTTCTGATAATCGGTCTGTTGGTGGGGATAACTACAACATCCAACTTATAGATCTCCCAGAATTCTCCTGCTTCAGTTTCCGCAGTACCGGTCATACCGGCCAGCTTATGGTACATTCTGAAGTAGTTCTGAAGGGTAATCGTAGCGTACGTCTGGGTGGCATCTTCCACCTTCACATTTTCCTTTGCCTCAATCGCCTGGTGAAGTCCGTCTGAATAGCGTCTTCCTTCCATCACACGACCTGTCTGCTCATCTACGATTTTCACTTTGCCCTCCACTAGGATGTATTCCGTATCCTTCTCGAACATGCAATATGCTTTGAGCAATTGGTTTACAGTATGGATTCTTTGTGCTTTTACTCCGTAGTCTTTGATTGCTTCCTCTTTGCGAATCAGTTTTTCAGTTTCATCAAAGCCTGTTTCTTTTTCCAAATCCGCAATCAGGATCCCGATATCCGGCAAAATGAAGAAGCTTGGATCTTCATTTTTAGTCGTCATCGTCTCAATTCCACGATCAGTCAGATCAACCACATTGGTTTTCTCATCAATCGTAAAAAGTAGCGGTTCATCCGCCTCAGGCATATTTTTCTTATTGTCCTGCAGGTAAAAGTTCTCCGTTTTCTGAAGAATTACCCGAATACCGGGTTCAGAGAGGTATTTAATGGTAGGCTTATATTTTGGCATCCCGCGGAAAGCACGGAATAGCGAAAGCCCGCCGTCCTTTTCATTTCCATCGGCAATCAATTTCTTGGCAGAAGATAAAAATCCCTGAACCAGCTTACGCTGCTCATCCACCAATGCAGAAACTCTTGGTTTCATTTGATCAAACTCGTGAACATCTCCTCTAGGCACCGGACCGGAAATAATCAGAGGCGTTCTGGCATCATCAATCAACACGGAGTCAACTTCATCGACCATCGCAAAATGGTGCTTTCCTTGCACCAAGTCGCCACCATCCCGAGCCATGTTGTCTCTGAGGTAGTCAAAACCAAATTCGTTGTTGGTACCGTAAACAATATCGCATCCGTACGCTTTCTTTCTTCCGGCAGAATTAGGAGAATATTTATCAATACAATCCACGCTCAATCCGTGGAATTCAAAAATTGGAGCATTCCATTCAGAGTCACGCTTTGCCAGGTAATCGTTGACAGTGACGATGTGAACACCTCGGCCGGCCAGTGCATTCAGGTAGGCAGGCAGAGTTGAAACCAGTGTTTTTCCTTCACCAGTCGCCATTTCTGCGATTTTCCCTTTGTGGAGAACCATACCTCCGATTAGCTGAACATCGTAATGGACCATGTCCCAGATGACTTCTGCACCTGCTGCTAACCAGCGATTATGCCAAATGGCAGTCTCTCCCTGGATTTCAACATTCTTTTTGGTCACAGCCAATTCGCGGTCTCTCATCGAAGCGACCACCTCTAGTTTACCATTTTCTTTAAATCGGCGAGCAGTTTCTTTTACCACTGCAAAAGCCTGAGGCATGACTTCATCCAGGATTTTTTCCAGAGATTGATCGCGCTCTTTCTCCAATTGATCTACCTGATTGAAAAGCTGATCTTTTTCCTGAATCGCTTGGGCCGGAAGTGTCTCAACCTGAGCTTTGATTTCAACAATTTTTTGGTCAATCGCCGTCAATTGACCATTTATGATTCCTTTGATTTCCTGAGTTTTTGCTCTCAATTGATCATCGCTGAGGCCTTTCAAGCCTGCAAAGACATCGTTGGTCTCTTTTACTCTAGGGAGTAATTCTTTAATATCTCTGTCGGACTTCGTGCCAAATACCTTGGCAAGTCCTTTTGCAATAAAATCTAACATGTCAGCTTTATATGATTCTCGAATCGGGCTTTAAAATTAAGCCCTTTTTGTTACAATTGATTAAATTCTGATCCTTGACTCCCTATTAAAGACTGTATCAGAATTTGATTTTTCCCGAAAAAACCTGTTCGGCCGGCCCAATCAGCCAAATATCTCGAAAGCTTCCATCCGGGTTTGAGGTAAATTTTACGGCCAATATTCCCCCAAGGGTATTTATTTTGATTGTTGCTTTCTTTTTATTTTTTGCAAAAGCCAAAGCAGCAGCAGTGACACCGGTTCCGCAGGAGAGTGTTTCATCTTCCACGCCGCGTTCATACGTGCGGACGAATATCTCATTCTCCCCTATAGGTTCGACAAAATTGACATTTGTCCCTCCGGGAAGATAAGTTGATTCGTATCGGATACTTTTTCCCTTCTCATAAACCGGATAATCCTTCACGTCTTTGACAAATCTGATATGGTGTGGAGACCCTGTATTCAGGAAGAAGTCATCTTTTTTAGCATGGATTTCTTTTACATCCCCCATCAAAAGTTCAACCTGACCATGGGAAATAACTGCCTCATGAGCGCCGTCAATTGCCAGGAAATGAGTTTTTTCATTGATGATTCCAAGAAAAGCAGAAAATGCTACCGCACATCGGGCTCCGTTTCCACACATGCTTTGGCTGCCGTCAGCATTGAAATAGATCATTTCGAAGTCGAAATCTGCATGGTCCCGAATCAGAATCAAGCCATCTGCGCCAATACCGAATTTTCGGTCGCAAAGCCGTCCTACCAAGGCAAGATCTTTGGAGTTGAATGCTTCCATTCGATCATCGATCATGACAAAGTCATTCCCCGTTCCCTGATATTTGAAGAAATTCATTTCCATTTAAAATTGCATTCGTAATAAATTGGTCAAAAACCCAACCAAGCACCTGATGACCTGCAAACTTAACCATCTTGACACAAAAAACTGACTTAATGTCTTATTCACAATTTCAAAAAATTCATTTAATGCTTAGCTTCATTTTTATTTGTTAGAACTCATCTTACCATTATCAGGTTAGTCAACTATGAAAACTCCAGAAAACATGAATTCAAGAAGAGAATTTTTATCTACTACAACAAAGGCCGGATTGGTGATGGGATTGGCAGGAGCAGGGATTTTGCCCAGTTCTTGCGCTGTCGCCAAGGGAAACCCTTCTGGAATATTCTTAACAGGATTTGCCCAGACTCCATTGCTCTATGATTTTTCAGCACTTGAGCCTGTTATCGATGCCAAGACGATGGAGATTCATTATACAAAACATGCTTCCGCTTATGCCTCAAATCTTGCAAGTGCCGCCACGGAAGAAAAAGTAGATACTTCCAAGCCCTTAGAAAATGTCCTTGCCTCGATCTCTAAATACAGCACAAAAATGAGAAATAATGGTGGCGGTCATTACAACCACGAATTATTTTGGAGTATCATGTCCCCTAAGGCCGGTGGAGAGCCTGATGGAAAACTCGCTGAAGCAATCAATACCTCTTTTGGGAGCTATGACCTCTTTGTGACTCAATTTGAAACTGCAGCCAAAACCCGATTCGGATCAGGGTGGGCATGGCTTTCAGTTTCACCGGATAAAAAATTGGCGGTTTCCTCTACACCAAATCAGGACAATCCTCTGATGGATGTCGCTGAAGTGAAGGGAATCCCGATCTTGGGTATTGATGTCTGGGAACATGCATATTATTTAAATTACCAAAACAGAAGACCTGATTACGTGACGGCATTCTGGAAAGTTACCAATTGGTCAAAAGTGGCCGAGAGATTTGCAGCTGCCATGTAAAACCTTTGAAAATCAATCTTGAAAGACCGGAAATTCCGGTCTTTTTTTATTTATTTCAAGCTTTCAAATTTTCATTTTCGCCATGCAAGATCCTAAGTCTCTCACTTCAGTAGCCCTTTTCCACGAAACTTTCAAACACCCTGTACTTCCTATACCCACAATCCCTGATCAGACTCGTTGTAATTTGAGGGTTTCCCTCTTGGCAGAGGAACTGAAGGAATTACAGGAAGGAATCGAAAACAAAGATATCATAGAAATTGCCGATGCGCTCTGCGATCTTCAGTACGTGCTTTCGGGTGCGATTTTAGAGTTTGGCTTGGGAGAAAAATTCAGAGAACTCTTCGACGAAGTGCAGCGCTCCAATATGAGCAAAGCCTGTAAGAGCATCGAAGAAGCAAAGGCGACGGTTGTCCATTACGAATTGAAGGGTACTCCATGTTTTTTTGAGCAGGAGGGCGATTTATACCTTGTGTTCCGCGAGGGAGACAGAAAAACTTTAAAATCTGTTGGATATTCTCCGGCTGATTTGGAGGGGATTATCAAAGAATAATCAGATCTGAATTCTTTAAAAACTCCGATTTGAGCCAATCAAGTTGGGGTTTTGATCTTTAAACAAAAAAGCCCCGCATCGCTGCGAGGCTTTAAGTACCAGGAACGGGAATCGAACCCGTACGAGATTGCTCTCACAAGATTTTAAGTCTTGCGTGTCTACCTGTTCCACCATCCCGGCTTCACTTGGACATTTCCAAGCTACAATTGCCCTAAACAAGAAAGCCCTTGAAACAAGGGCTTTTATGAGCGGGAGACG
>VFKK01000343.1 GCA_009885605.1 Cyclobacteriaceae bacterium
AATTGGTTTATTTCGAAAATGGATTTACAATGGCTGCTTCAGGGATTGCAGGAAGGGATAAGTAATATGACCTGGTTGGAAGGCGTGGCGGTATTTTTTGGGATCGCTTCGGTCTTCTATTCCATGCGGGAGCATATTTGGGTGTACCCGACCGGCATAGTCTCTACGCTCATTTATGTTTGGATCTGCTTCCAATACAAGATTTATGCTGATATGGGCATCAATGCCTATTATTTTGTGATGTCGATTTATGGCTGGTTTGTCTGGACGCATCCTCAGGGAAATCAAGATGTGCTTCCCGTCACCTGGCTGGATTACAAAGGCTGGATGATTTCTGTTTCCATGTTTTTGGGTTCGTATGTGATTCTTTTGTTTGTCCTTACCCAATTCACCGACAGTGATGTACCCTATTGGGATTCCTTCACGACCGCCTCGGCATTTGTGGGAATGTGGCTGATGGCGAAAAAGAAGGTCGAAAACTGGATTTTCTGGATTATCACCGACGTGGTATCGGTGCCGCTTTACTTCTACAAAGGTTTAGTGCTGACTTCCTTTCAGTTTCTGTTTTTCACCGTTTTGGCTACAATCGGTCTGATTGCATGGATCAAATCTTCCAGAACTTATGCAAAAGCCTGAGCGAATCCTGATCCTCGGACCTGAATCCACGGGAAAAAGCACGTTAGCGGCAGATTTGGCGGCGTATTTCGACGAACCTTGGGTTCCTGAGTTTGCCAGGGAATATTTGGAAAAACTCAATCGGGCGTATGAGTATGAAGATCTTTCAGAAATAGCCAAAGGGCAGATCGCACTTGAGGATGAATTGGCTCAAAAAGCGAGGAAGTTCCTCTTTGTGGATACAGACCTTCGCGTGATCAAAGTCTGGAGTGAGCATAAATTTGATACCGTTGCCGGCTGGATTTTGGAAGAAATAGAAAGAAGAAACTATTCCAAAATTCTGATTACAGATGTTGATTTGCCTTGGGAGGCAGATCCTTTGCGCGAGCATCCTGACCTCGAAATGAGGCAGTATTTTTTAGAAAAGTATCTTGAATTAGCTCATCGAAGTGGTTTTCCTTTTCAACTCATCAGCGGTGACCGGACAGACAGACTTGATCGCTCGGTCAAGTTTATTTCAGGCTAGGCTTTCTTTACCTTTTTCCGAAGGAAAGCGTGGCCGCTTCCACCAGTTTCATCAGGTCGGGGTGAGAATTATTGTTCAGGATGATGATGGTTCTGTTTTCCTCAATGTATCGGACGATGATTGTCTTGTAGCCCGGATTGTCACCTGTATGACTCACCATCCTTCCAAAGGGACTTTTGGGTTCGAGGTCCCAGCCAAAACCATAATAGCTTCTTTTACCATTATTCAGTATCTGAGGTTTGAATGCTTCATCAAGCGTTGCTTCAGAAACTAGTTTTTCTGAGTAGAGAGCCTGATCCCAGATCAATAAATCATGTGCATTGCTGCTGACCCGGCCCGGTCCTTTGCGGTTTCCCAGCCAAACGGTGTAGTCGGAAGAGTGAAATTTATTGGCGTTGATGTAATTGCCGAGCGAGTCTTTCAAATGGCCTGCGGCAAAATTGGGAACAGCAGCTTTTTCTTCAAGCGTTCGGATGTCTGTATTTTTCATTCCCAAAGGCTTGAAAATCCACTCTCGTGTCAATTCGATAAAATCCCGTCCACTTGCTTTTTCGACGATGCTTGCCAGCAAAACATAACCTGTATTGCTGTACTCGTATTTTTCTCCGGGAGCGGTAAGCATGGGAGGATGATATTTCCGGAGATAGGCGAGAATATCAGCATTGCCGGCTACTTTGGTTTTGTCCCAATGCTCATCCATGATAGCCTGATAGTCCGGCAGTCCGCTGGTATGGGTCAGCAGGTTACGAATCGTAATTCCCGAATAAGGAATGTCCAAATACTGGGAGACAGAATCATCAAAATTCAGCATTCCTTTCTCCTTGCACTTCATCACCATGGTGGCTGTGAATTGCTTGGAAACAGACGCCAGTTCGAAAATATCAGTCGCCTTCAGCGGGATTTGAGATTCAAAAGATCTCATCCCCATCGCATTTTCCGCCAGAATTTTCCCGTTCTCAGCTACCAAAACAACCCCTGAAAAACCATTTTGGGCTGCTTTATCCAGCGCATGATGCAGGATGTCGTGTTGCGCGAAGGTGTAGGAAAAGCAAACTAAACTTAGGAAGAGGGAACTTAGAAATCGTTTCATTTTTTGTTGACCTGATCGTTTATAAATCTGAAAGTAGCCTCAAAAGCTGCAATCCAGTTTCGGTGCAAAAGAAAGGAATGAACTTCATCCGGGAAAACTAATTGTTCGACCTCGACGCCCTGCTTGCGCAATACTTCTGCCAATTCCACGCTTTCCGAGAAAAGGACATTTCTATCGTCATCTCCATGGATCATCAGCACCGGTTCCTTCCAGTTTTTCACATGAGACATCGGAGAAGATTTGAAAGCCAGTGCAGCCATTTCGGGAAATTTCTCCGGCTCGTACCAGGAAGCAAACACCGGAATATCATTGTTCCAATTGTGCACACCGTGGATATCCACGCCGGTCAGGAATTTTCCAGGAGCCTGGGAAAGTGCATGCGCAGTCAAAAAACCACCATAACTTCCACCCCAAGGCGATATTTTCGAAGCATCCACATCTGGCCGACCTGCCAGGTAATCCGCTGCGGCCATCACATCCTGAACCTCACTTGCCCCGCCTGCACCGTAATTTTCTTCCTCACGGAAATCCATTCCATAGCCGATTCCGCTGCGGTAATTCAGGATAAGGGCAATGTATCCCTGCGAAGTAAAATATTGCTGAGCGGCATAGGTATGGCTGTAGTACATTCCATAGTTGAAACCCAGTAGCATCTGTCTTCGGCTTCCTCCGTGGAGGAATATAACCGCCGGATATTTCTTGGTCGGGTCGTAATTGGCAGGAAGGAAAAGTTGTCCATAACTTTCAAAACCGTCTTTGGCTTTCAAGGAGATGGATTCCGGCTTGCTGAGATTTTTTGGAAAATCGGTAGGAAAAAGTTTTTGAGCCAGCATTTTATTTTGGCCATCCGTTTGGATCATGGGCCAACCCGGACGATCCCAGTTGGACTGAAACCAGGCCAAACCATTCTCAATTCGCACCGGCGCCCAATTGATGGTTTGCGGATCGGAAAGCAATTCAAATTCATAGGTGGATAAGTCCAGTCTTGAGACCTGTCTTCGGTCGATATTTCCGATGTTGTGGGTGAGTAAAAGTTCGTTTTTATTGAATGAAGTCTGGACCCATTCTACTTGGCCTTCGCCCGGAGTCAGGTGTTTGACTTCCTTGGTGACCGGATTAACGGCATAAAGCTGCATCCAATTATTCTTTTCCCATGGGAAAACCAACGAACCCGAAGGTGTCCACCAGAGTCTTTCTGCAATTGCGGGTAGATCGTCGACCATTACGGATCCATCACCCGGATCAGCCTTCCAAACTTCCTTCGCTTTCATCGTCTGAATATCCAACACCCGAATGCTCCAGGGATTGGCTTCTTTGATGGAAGTGAAGGGAAGGAGGTTGTTGATATTTGGCACTCTGAGATAAGCCAGCTTTTTTCCGTCAGGACTCCAAACGGGATAGCTGTCAAAATCCAAACTGGTTTCCGGATAGGTAAATTGCTTTTTCTCCAAATCCCAAAGTCCTACAAAGGAATGATCTGTGCGCCCGGACATGAAAGATAGGAATTTTCCATCAGGTGAAAACGAAAGCATGGAAGCATTTCCTCGGGCCGTAATAAGCTGATTGACCGAATCAGTAGTATCAGCAACCGCTTTCATATAAACAGATCCCCCGATTAGGTAGGCAATATTTTCCCCGTCAGGACTGAAAACAGGAGAAGTTCCGGGAGAAAACCATCTGATTTCCCCAGTTTCCAGATTTAGGTGGTAGATTTTCTTGTCCGTGTTTTCCTGAAGTTGGGCTGGATTTGCTGGCTGGCCAGCTGGATTTCTCGAATTTCCCCTTACGAACAGGAGAGATTTCCCGTCTGGAGAATAGACCACAGGACCCAATTCAACTCCGTTATCACCTTGGTAATTGGTCAGTTTTTTTGATTCGTAATCCGGAGCCTTTGCAAAAAAAACGTTCCTCTCACCTTTGTCATTAAATATCCAGGCGATCGAATTCCCATCGGGGGAGGCCACCAAACCTGTGGGAAATGGCGCAGAAAGGTAATCGGAGATGGATTGAGCGAATGCAGGAATACAAAACAAAATCAATAAAAATGAGAGTAAAGTTTTTTTCATAGCGGATGGGTTTGATGAGAAAAAGATACAAAAAAATTGAAGGGTTGGAGAGTCGGGATTTTGGCAGGATAGATTGTCATGGATCTTTGCAGAATTACAGGAAGTTAAATTTTCCTTCTTCCCGTCAAAGCAATCAAAACCCAGAGGCTGGCTGAGCCGAATCTTTTGAAAAGAGATAAAATCACAAAAATTGGCTCAAAAGAGTAGGATATAAATTGTTTTACTTATTACCACTGGTAACTTCTGTATCTTGAAAACAAGAAAAGCAGTTTGTTTCCTTTAAAGTTTTGAGTATTTTCTTGCAAATTACTTCTTGAGATTTTCAAAGACTTGCCGACCTGTAAACCCATAATTTTTTTGGAAAATTATTCATCTAAAAACGCACATAATCGCAAGATCCTTCTTCAGCTTTTTGGAGAATTGGAAGAGGATCTTTTGGATCAAATACTGGAAACAGGCAATACCCACGAAGTAGAAATTGGTCAATTCCTATTCCACCAGGGAGATAAAGAAAATTCGCTGTATATAGTACTTTCGGGTAGATTTCGTGCCCTTGCGGAGCAGAGTGATGGTACATTTCACCTCCTTGGAGACATAGGCGAGGGAGAACCCATCGGAGAATACGCATTGTTCATGCAAGAGCCCCGAGGCGCTTCTGTAGTAGCTATTCGCAAGTCTATCGTGCTTCAACTATCCGAAAGTGAGTACATGGAAATAGTAGCCAAACATCCGGCATTTTCAAGTAAACTCACCCGCTTCGTCGTCAATAGATTAAAACGAAACGTGCTGCAGCAACACCTCGAATCTTCTGCAAAAAACATTGCCCTCATCAATCTTCAGGCAGAAAATGACATCTCGGATTACACCGAGTCTATTAAAAGTCAATTTGAATCCCTAAATGTAAATATTCAGGTTTTTTACCCTGATACGCTTGACAACATGGAGCCGAAATCACTTTTTGACACACTTGAAAAACACGATGGACTAAATTTCCTTGTTTGCAGTGATGAAAATCTGAAATGGTCAAAAGAGTGTATTATTTACGCCGATTTGGTAATTGTCGCCACTGATTTCTATGCGGATTCCAAACTTTATAATATCGAAGAGCATCTTGATTTGTATTCTCAAAATATTCTAAACAAGAAAATATACCTCTTGCTCCTTCATCCTGAAAACGGTGAATTCCCAAAAAATACGCGTCGATGGCTGCTAAACCGAAAACTTAATCTTCACATTCACTATCGAAAAAATCACGCGCCAGACATCCGCAGGTTTTCCAGAATTCTGGCAAATAAGGCAATTGGTCTTGTTTTGGGTGGCGGAGGAGCAAAGGGATTTTCTCATATAGGGGCAGTTAAAGCATTGAACGAAGCGGGAATTGAGATTGATTTTTTGGGGGGAACTAGTGCGGGTGCACTCTATGGGATAGCGATGACTTACTCCGACTTTGATCAAAAGAAGATTGATTATTACTGCCATGATTCCGCCCACAGCAAATTGACATCAAACGATTATACGATTCCAATCCTGTCGATCATGTCGGGGAAAAAGATGACAAACTACCTCAAAGGAATGTTGGGCGATACCTATCTGGAGGACATTTGGGTAGGGACTTATTGTATTTCAACCAATTTTTCAAACGCTTCGATCAAAGTGCATGACCAAGGTCTTGCCTGGAAGCAAGTGGAAGCAAGTATTGCAATTCCGGGGATTTTTCCGCCGGTTGTGATCGACAATCAATTGCATGTGGACGGCGGTGTGGTGGATAATTTGCCGATCGAAACCATGTACAAGTATCCTGTGAGACATATTATAGCCATCTCACTGACACAATTGAAATCTCAAAATGTGGTTTTTGATGAAACTCCCTCTGCCTTTTCATTAGTCTGGGACAAACTGACAAACAGAAAAAAATTCAAATTACCCGGGATCACTTCTATTTTGATCAATTCACTCACCCTGAATAGTCGACAGAAGCAGGAACTTTCCAAATCCGGCGTGGCGCTCTATGTAGAAATGGAACTTCGAGGAATAAGTATGATGGATGACAGGAAGTGGAAAGAAATCATCCAAAAAGGATATGAGCAGATGAAAGAAACCCTTGAAAATATGGGCCCGGAAGAAAATTTCTGGAATACACCCTCAGATTAAAAAGTGGTTTTATAAATCTGATTTTTACAAAATACTCCACTTAGGGTATTAGGTAAGGGACAAATTATATTACCTATTCACCAATCCGCCTCTAATAAAAGGGCTTGCCAAGAGGGTAAGCCCTTTTTTAATTTTCCAGCGAGAAACCATTTTTTCCGTATCATGATTTGGTTGGAGTTTCGCGTAGCTCGTCACAACAAAATGATAGCCTATTAGAATGGAATTCTTCCTGATTTTCAGTAAATTGTAGTATTGATTGGACCCTGAAGGGATTGCAAAAAATCGTAATCAGGGGAGGCATAACTTGATTTTCACAATATCAGGATCAGTCCGTATTCTGATTGAGAATTTACCGGATAAATCTAACCGAATATTAAACCCAATATTTTTCAAGTATAAGGACGACAAAAAAGCTGCGGTTTCCTTGGTTAGTTCGATTACGGCCCGTCTGCCAATTGTCTAAAATCTACAGCCATGCAAAAACTTGCTTTCGGGTTTCTAATGTTGCTGATTTCAGCCTTCCAGACGGGGACTTTTGCGCAGCTCAATCCCACTATTCCGGAGTCTTTCATTGAATGGATCTGTGTAAATCTCCCTGATAGCAGGTTGGATAGGCGGGCCGCCGATCAACTTAGTGCTCTTTATTCCTACCTGCCACTCGGTAATTATGTATTCACTGCGAATCCTTCCAATGGCACCGGAGTATTGGACGGTGACGGTGTCCCGCCCAGGAGGATGATCACACATCCCTGGTGGAGGACTAGTTGGGCTTATGCTGCCTATGTTATTTTGTTTGTGATCGGAGTCAGAGTGGTTCACGTCTTTCAGAAAGGACGCGTAATTCGGCTTGAACGTGCAAAAGCTCAGGCCAAAGAAATCCAACAGGCCCGGGAAATCGAAAAAGCGTATGAAACGCTCAAAGCCACTCAGGCTCAACTTATACAATCTGAAAAGATGGCAGGTCTTGGCGTGCTGACTGCGGGTATTGCTCACGAGATTCAAAACCCTTTGAATTTTGTTACCAATTTTTCGGAGGTCAGTCAGGATTTGATTAAAGAAATCAAAACTGAACGGGCAAAGCCCCAAAATCAAAGAGACCAGAAGCTGGAAGAGGAAATATTGGACGTCCTGGCAATAAATCTGGAGAAAATAACAACCCATGGAAAACGGGCTGACTCCATCGTAAAAAGTATGGTCGAACACAGCAGAACCAGTTCAGGTCACAAGGAACTGACTGACATCAACGCCCTGATTGAATCCAGCCTTCAGCTGGCCTACCACGGATATTGCTCCAAGGAAAAAAACTGCACATGTGAACTCAAAACAATCCTGGACGAAAATCTTCCTACAGTCAATGTCATTCCTCAGGATATTGGCAGGGTTCTTTTGAATGTTTTTAACAATGCCTTCTATGCCGTAAATGAAAAATTGAAAACGGACAAGAAAGGATACAAACCGGTTGTCAGGGTTACGTCTAAAAACCTACGTAAGAGCCTGAAAATTGCCATTTTTGATAATGGAATAGGAATCCCTCCTGAAATCAAGGATAAAATTTTCAATCCATTTTTTACCACAAAGCCAAACGGCAAAGGAACAGGATTGGGTTTATCGTTGGCATATGATATCGTGAAGGCAAATGGCGGAGAAATCAAAGCAGAATCTGAAGAGGGGAAAGGAGCAACTTTCACCCTGACGTTTCCTCTCACTTAGAATTGCCTGAAACAGAAAAAAAAATGGCTTTATTTCCGCTTTTCGGTCAACTTGAATTTTTACCAGTTAATCCAAATTTCCCTAAAAATCTGGTTTCAATACTTGATTGGAAACGCCTGTAAGCAGGTATAAACCTGCTCAATTTAACCCGATAAGATCGGAAAATAAACACGTGGTCTAAATAGAGACTTTTTGTATTTTGTCTTGAGTTAAAAAAAGATTTTCCCACCAGTGATCTTTTTGTAAGCATGATGATTAATTGAATAAACACACAAAAAAGAATTCTTACCATGGATAAACTTACCTGTTGCGTTCTGTTTGTTGCTTTAACGATTGCTGCCTTAGGGAGTAATGCAAGCACTACGCCCAATCCAAAAGAAAAGATAATCCTGTTTAATGGTAAGAATCTGGACGGCTGGGAGGGTGATACAAAAATTTGGAGAGTGCATCGGGGTGCCATCGTGGGAGGTAACAAAATCGAGCAGATAGCTCAGAATGAATTTTTGAGCACTAAATCATCATACAGGAATTATCAGCTGGAAGTAAAGTTTAAAATCGAGGGCTACGAAGGTTTTATTAATGCGGGTGTGCAGTTTCACAGTCAACGATTAACAAATCCTTCAAATGAAATGGCAGGGTATCAGGCTGATATAGGTGTAGGGTGTATGGGTTCGCTGTATGATGAATCCAGAAGAGACAAATATTTAGTTGAGGCCGAACAAAAGCAAGTGAACATTAAAAAGGGATGGAATCAATACAAGATTATTTGTAAGGATAATAAAATCACCCTATCGATAAATAATGTAGAAACATTAACCTATACAGAGTCCGATCTTTCCATTCCGCAATCTGGAAAAATAGGGTTACAAATTCACGGGGGTGGAATTCTTGAAGTTTTTTACAAAGATATTGTTCTGACCCCGCTGGAGTAATTCCGTTGATTTGTGTGTAATATTTTTTGTGTCCGCCTTTCAGATTAGTGCCGGAGTCAGCCCGGAAGTCAATCTATAAGGAAATATACAGGGGACGGTGAACTGCTTAGGAATGGTATGCAGCATTTAGAAATTATCTCCTCCATGCCAAACGAGCAGGCGCCATCCTCAAATCCATGCTGATGCACTCAAGAGGGGGCAACGGCGGATCCATGAAGCAAACCGATCTCAATAAGTTGATCAAAGAATATGTCAACCTTACCTTCCTCGGCATGTGGGCTAATAAAAATCCAAACAATGTGAATCTGGTATTTGATCTGGATGGAAATCTGCCAAAAATATGACTCAACACCGAACCCTGATCTTTTTGGAAAAACCGGGTGCCCCTGAAAAGAATAAAGCATGTTATTTCCCCATGACTGCCTCGAAACTGCTTGATTTCAAAAACTTATCCTAAATTGAGGATGCCACTATTTTTTCTAACTACATGAATTCGCAGTCTCTTCAAAAGAGTTGACTGATTTTACCTATTAGAGATATTAGACCTCTGATTATATCTCAAAAAAAAAGAGTTCCAATACAGTCCTGACCACCGAATCAGACGAAATCATACTTAATCAGCCCCGATTACTTAAGTTTTCTTATGAAATATTGACCTCAATTTTCAACAAATTTTCAATGAATATATCCTCCCGAC
>VFKK01000199.1 GCA_009885605.1 Cyclobacteriaceae bacterium
CAATCCATCCGAAGGAATGGGTTTTGGCTACGAAACCCAACTGGTAAAATTCAAAGACGGTAAAGAAATCCGCTGCATCGTCAACTCCAAAACCGAAAATGACCTGATCGTGAAGCAAGTTGGAATGTCCGAACAGACCATCTACAAACTTGCCGATATCGAATCCGTCACCCAACTCGACGAATCCCTGATGCCGAAATTCCCGCTGAGTGAGGATGAACTGGTGGATTTGGTGAGTTATTTGGAGGGGTTGAGGAAGTAGAAAAATTGCAGGAAGACCGATGACAAAAAGACCGAAGAGCCGTGGAAACACACTCTTCGGCCTTTTTGATTTTGGAGGAATTGTCAAAGGAAAGAAGGAAGCATGAGGAATTTTTTAAGAAACTCCGGACTAATAATAAATCCTGATAAGATCAGGGGGATATATGAGTTATGGGGAGTAGTAAAAAATCTCTAGCTGAAGCAGTTTCTATATAACGAAACTTTTACATACCTTTGAGGCGAAAATAAATGATAAAATGGACAAGAATTTTGACATTGTATTTTTAGATGAGGCATTCGAGTTTCTTAGTGGTCTTGACAAAAAACATTACGAAAAAATCCTTTTTAATATTCGTAAGGCACAAATAGATCGAGATCCTGAGCTTTTCAAAAAACTAAAAGATGAAATCTGGGAATTAAGGACACTGTATCAAGGCTTTCAATATCGCTTACTTGCATTTTGGGACAAGTCAGATTCTCAAAATACATTAGTTATTTCGACACATGGATTTATAAAAAAACGCAGTAAAGTACCAGACAATGAAATCCAAAAAGCAAACCAATTGATGATTAAGTATTTTGAAGACAAAGAAAAACTTAAAACGAAAAAGAGATGAAACGAGCCATGAGAGATAATCTCACACAGGATCCCGAGTAATCGGGATGGCGAGTTCCATGTGGCAATTAAAAACAAATTATAAACACATGAAAACACACACATTAGATGAGGTTACAGATAAACTTATTGGGGAAGTTGGGACACCTGACCGAGATAAGTTTGAGTATGAATTACAAATGGATTTAATTGGACAAGCCATTAAACAGACAAGACAAGAACGGAATTTGACACAGGAAGAATTAGGAAAATTGATTGGCGTCCAGAAATCTCAAATTTCAAGAATTGAGAGTAATGCCAGCAATGTAACTATTGACACATTAATGCGTGTTTTTAATGCCTTACAGGCAAAAGTGAAACTGCAGGTTGAATTACCACATTTCAAAATAAGCCTGGGACAATAACTACGCCCCCATAGTCGAGTCGACGGTGCGCCTACTCTTCGTACATACGGGTCTCGTACTTCCCCTTCAACATGGCTTTTCCTAATA
>VFKK01000309.1 GCA_009885605.1 Cyclobacteriaceae bacterium
ATTGATGCATTTCCGGAAGCAAGTTGCTTGTTGATCGCAATGCTGAATTTCATGTTTTTCAATTCCGGAAACTGATCGAGCAACGACTTTCGAAGATCCTCGATAGTAGAAATTCCTGAAAGTTGAATCTCCCCAGAACCGATTTTCTCCGCTATCATCCCAAATGCCCTAACCGTAATTTTCTTTTCTTTCGTTTCCATTTTCCTTTTTACAAACCCTGAAAGGATTGCTTTTGTCAAGATAAAATCAATTTAACAGAAGCAAACAAGAGTACAAAAGCAAGAACGTACTTGAGCGTCTTTGGGCTGAACTTTTGTGCTCCGAAATAAGCACCCAATATACCTCCAATCACTGTCAGCGGCATCAGCATCCACAATTCCGGGGAAATCTCAACCTGAAGAGAATTGGCTCCGAAGAATCCTGCGACTGAGTTCAGAAAAATGAACAAAGCGCTCAGGGCGGCTGTCTCTTTCACATTAGCCCAACCCAGCATCAGGATGATTGGGGAGAGGATGATCCCGCCTCCGATTCCGATCAATCCGGAAACAAACCCTATTATCAACCCCAAAATAGGCCCCATCCACCAGGATCGGTTTATCTTTTCTCCGGAGGAAACCGGAAATATTCCCGCAAATTTCAAAACAGGAAACAGCAACAGCACACCAAGAATCTTCTTATATATGTCAGCGTCCAACAGGATTTTCCCACCGAAATATGCAGCAGGAACAGAAAATACAATCAGCGAAAGAAACAGGGTGAGAGGAAAAACAGTGACTTTACGGTAGTTCAAAAATGCTACCAGCGAAACCATCATGTTCAAAATCAATGCTGTAGGCCGAATCTCTTCTGGAGCAAAACCAAAGATTGCCAAAAACATCAAATAGCTGCTGGCACCACCGTGACCAACGGAGGCGTAAAGAAATGATGCAAAAGGCATCAAAATAAAAAGCAAATAGATCGATTCCTCTCCCCACATAGTGACTTTATTGTTCTTGAAGTTTAAGAATAGTACTAGTAGTCTTCATGCTAATTAATGCCTGTTTGACCCATTTGGAAACATTTTAAACAGTGGAAAGCCAAAATCTTTCTTGATTCCACTTTATCCCGATCAAATTTTGTCACCATCGCTCATTGGTTTGGGAATAGTCAGAAAGTAAACCATCACAAATAAAGTAACCGTGGCTGTTAAAACAAATGCCGTAGTAGCACCGAACTTGTACCAAATCAATCCCGTCAGCGAACTTGCAAACAAAGCACAAATGCTTTGTAAACCTGAATAAGTACCGATTGCAGTGGCAGTATCTTTTTTGTCAGTTATGTTTGAAATCCAAGCTTTGGATATTCCTTCCGTGGCTGAGGCATAAATCCCATAAAGGAAAAACAATCCAAAAAAGACAACCAGATTGGTGTTGATCGACATGCCAAAATACACTGCTGCAAACAAACCAAGTCCTATGATAAAGATTGTTTTCAGACCTGCTTTGTCTGCAAGTATTCCAATTGGAAAAGCAAATAAGGCATAGACTAGATTGTAAAAAATATAAACCCCAATGACCATCGTGTCGTCGAGTCCGGATTCTTTAGCTTTTAGCAAAAGAAAAACATCTGAACTATTAAACAGGGTAAATACCAGCAGTCCGAAAACCAGTTTTCTGTAAGCAGGAGGGCTTAATTTCCAATACTTCAGAAATGAAAAAAAGGGAGTTGTAACTCTCCTTTGAGCTACTGATATATTTTTATCTTTTAAATAAAATGTGGTTAAAACTGAAAGCAAACCTGGAATGAAGGCAATGAAAAAAAGCGTTTTATAATCTTCAGGATAAAAATATAAGTACAACAACGCCAATGAAGGCCCGAGAACTGCTCCGAATGTGTCCATGGAACGGTGAAATCCAAAAACTTTTCCTTTGGTCTTTGGCGTAGCTTCATCTGAGAGAATCGCGTCTCTCGCACCCGTTCTAATGCCTTTTCCCAATCTGTCTATCGTTCGGGCAAAGAATATCCAAAGCGGAAATGTGAAAATCGCCATCATAGGTTTTGATATGCTGCTGAACGCATAACCGAGCTGAACAAAAGGGACTCTCCGCCCCGAGAGATCTGAAAGTTTGCCAAAATACCCTTTGCTCAATCCTGCCGTCGCTTCGGCTACCCCTTCAAGAATTCCGATAAAGACAATCGAAAATCCAATTGTCTTCAGGTAAATCGGCATGATCGGATACAGCATTTCACTAGCCGTGTCAGTCAACAAACTAACAATTGATAAAATCCAAACAGCTCTGGTGATGTATTTCAAAATTCAATCCTATTTGCCTGTGAACTTGATATTGAAACAGTAGTCTGAACAATTTCTGTTTATTACCACCAATAAAATGAAACCAGCGTTCCTGATTCCAGAAACTCAGATTCAATTGGTATTTCCGCCAACCCATCCGCCTGACCAAATGAAAGCAAATTGAATGATTCCTGACCCGGGAGAATTTTAATCTTTCCATTTTCGATTTTTGCTTTCAGAAAAAGGGTGAGATTAACTGACTTGGTGAATATGTCTGCCAAAGGTAAAACCAAGGTGGGTTTCCAGGAATCCGAATGACCGGCCCATTGGAGAATGGATGGCTTCACATAATTCAAAAAGCAAGTCAAGACAGAAGCGGGATTTCCTGGAAGTGCAAAAATGACTTTTCCTTTCTTTTTCCCCGCGAAAAGTGGTTTTCCTGGTCTCTGAGTTATTTTATAGAAGATTTCTTCAACCTCATTTTCTTTCAATCCATCTTTTACAAAGTCAAAATCGCCAACCGAAATTCCGCCCGTAAGCAAGAGGAAATCACAAACTTTTAGAGCTTCTCGAATGGTTAAAATTACTTTTTCAAAGTCATCCTCTGTATGGAAGATTCGAATGTCATTCACACCAATAGTAGCAAGGTAGGCCTGAATAGCCGGACCGCTTGAATTGTAAATCTGACCTGGGCTTAGCTCCTGCCCGATTTCGCGAAGTTCGTTCCCCGTTACGATCAGTGCAATTGTTGGAAGATCAAAAACTTCAATTTCAGATATTCCAAGCGAGGCTAAAAGCGCAATTGTTCCCGGATTGATTTGGCTTCCTGCTTCCAGAATTTCGTTCCCTTTTTTGCATTGTGCTCCTCGAAGTCGAACACTTGTGCCCTTTCGAAACTCATTTCTTTCGAATTGTATCCGGTTTCCTGTTCTGATTATTTTCTCTTGCTGGATGACTGTATCAGCACCCGGAGGAATCGGAGCTCCGGTAAAAATCCTGACCGCTTCTCCTTTTTGCAAGCTTTTCAACTCACTATCACCGGCAGCGACAAGGCCAACAACTTCTCTGATTTCGCCTTCATCTTGCCAGGCGATGGCATAGCCATCCATAGCAGAATTATCAAAAGAAGGCACGTCCATCGGAGCAACGATGCCTTTTGCTAAAATCTTACCATTGGATAACCGGATGGGACAAAAGCTTGATGGACCTTTTGGAATGTGATGTTTAAGTCGGGCTTTAGCCTCAGAGACAGAAATGATTTGTGACATTATCCACCAATGTTAATCATGCTCCGATTTTCGATTTTATCAGGATCAGCCTTGAGGTAATCCGGGGTAAATTGCCCGCCAAGTGCAGCATGTTTTCGGGAAAGTGAGGTTTGAATCAGCGGAAGAATCGCTTCTCCTTTTCGGATTGCGCCCAGTAAATCCATCTCCTCTTTGCCAAAAAGGCAATTTTTCATTTTCCCATCGGCAGTCAGTCGCATTCGGTTGCAGTCCCCACAGAAATGCTGACTCATCGTGGTAATGAAAGCAAAAGTTCCCCGATGACCTACTGCTTTGTATTTTTTGGCGGTGGCATGAGGCTTATCATCGAGCTTGATCACTTCAAATTCATCTGTTGCAATTTTCAAAAGTTCAGCAGCCGTGACTACCTGATTGCTGCTCCAGTGATTACCGGAGAATGGCATAAATTCTATGAAACGAACGTGCAAGGGAAGCTTTTCCGTAGCCCGGATAAAGTCAGAAACTTCTTTCTCAATCACTCCGTGAAGTGCAACTGCATTGATTTTGACCCGGAATCCATTATCGAGCATCAACAGGATATTATTCCAAACTTTATCAAACTGATCACGCTTAGTCAAATTCTTAAAAACCTCTTTATTGAGAGAATCCAAGCTGATATTGATTGATTTAACTCCGGCTGATTTCAGGGATTCGAGATGTTTATCAAGCAAGATTCCGTTTGTCGTCAGTGTGAGTTCCACTGGAAAATTTGAAAGCCGATCCAGAATATCTGCAAATTCCTTTCTCACCAAAGGTTCTCCTCCGGTCAATCGTATTTTTTTAACCCCTAGTGAAACAAAAACTTCAACAAGTTGGACAATCTCATCGGCACTCATCAACTTGGATGAGTGCATCCACTGCATGTCTTCCTGCGGCATACAATATGTACAGCGAAAATTGCAATTATCCGTGAGCGATATTCGCAGGTAATCATGAACACGTCCGAATGAGTCTTGAAGCATTTTGTTGAATTTCAGCTTTGGAGCAGGATTTATTTCCAAAAGTCAGGATAGAAAGATAAGTCAATCCGATCTAATTCTAAACAAGAATTACACAAGAGAATTGCGAAATCCTATTGTGAACAATTATCACCCTGTTTGCTCAAAAAAATGGAAAATGGTATACAGGATTTTGTTTGGAGTAGTTCTAAAAGGGTGACAAAAAAGAGTGACTCCGATTATTAAGTAGAATTATCAGCCTGAAAACCAGGCATAGAAAGCAACTGTTACAGGCAATTTTGATAAAAATATGACTTATGTCTAAAATTTATTTTCACTGCTTTTTTTGTTTAAACCACAATATTCTGGTTTTCAAATAAGAATAAAATTCTTTCAAATTTGCGAATGATCAAACCTTAAATTTTGTTTTGCAAATGATTGTTTAATTTCTATTTTCATTCTGATTTTCAACTAATTATCAGATTTATTCACCCGAAAATTCAAGAAAGCAAACAATAAATATGATGTAAATACGCAAGTATCATCCAACCAATAAAACTCACCCAAAATGAAAATAGGAATACTAGGCGGAACGAAATTAGCTGTAGCTCTGGGCAACAAATACCTTGACTCAGGACTAGATGTGTCTTTCGGTGTCCGAAAGGAATTTGAAATCAAAGAAATAGGCTGGAAGATTTTGAATATGTTTCTCGACAAAGTTGTAAGCATTGAAGAAGCAATAGAAAAATCAGATGTAATCTTCATTTGCTGTGAAAACGAGTATTTGATGAAGATTATAGCCAAACTTAAAAGCGCCAAACTGGAGGGAAAAATCCTGATAGATTGCACAAACAGTACTGTCTATAAAATTTTTGATTGCAATACCACCTTGATCAGATCAGAAATTAAGAATGTTCCGCTTTTCAAAGCATTTAATAATTTGGGACTTGATTATCCTAAATCAGACATTATGGGAGTAGTAAAAGAAACCTATTTCTGTGGCGAAAATGGAATTGAAAAATCCAAAGTAAAAAAGTTGATTGAATTGATTGGTTATAGAGCCATAGATTCAGGAGGCCTTGACAATGCTTTGCTTTTGGAGGCTTTTTACCATCTCCGAAAAGAAATTACAACTCATAAAAATGTGCAGTCTGATTATCATTTTAAATTAATCTCCTGCTAATCCTAATTTTTTGGTTTTTTTTGATAAAAACTCCGGGTTTATTATTTAATTATAATTTACTTTTTGCCCGGAATTTAATTTTTAAAAAGTCTTTTAAATTAAAGTAATATGATTATCCGCAATTCTGCCAGTAACGTGAAAATGAGGTGAGAAAATGGCGGATAATCGTCCACAGACTACGGTCGACTGACCACAGTTGCTGCTTTTGAACTTCAGAGCTTGTTTTATTTGGC
>VFKK01000208.1 GCA_009885605.1 Cyclobacteriaceae bacterium
ATCTGAAGGTTGTTTCATTTTAATTATGTTGATAAACAAGTGGATAAATCCATTTCTAATGTGGAAAAATTGTTTAAAAATATATTCAAAATGATTTGCTTTTAACTCACAAATAATTGAAATTTATATATCAGGTAAGAGATAAAAGGTCGGGAATACGATCCCGGGCAAAGGTTGAAAATTTAAGAGAAAAGCATAAAGGGGCTTAATCCTCAGGGATAAAGTCTGAAAGGGGCAACCACAGAAATGCAGATATCGACATTGAAAACCGAAAGGTCGAAAATGGGAATTGATACCTAATGTTATGAACTCGGGTAACTGGGTGAAAAGCCATAATAACTGTAGCTTGAGATGATTTTACGATTACGATCTTAATTTCATCAAGGGGAAGCATTCGAAAGAATCGCTTCCCTTTTTGTTTTAGTCTATTTTTTCTTTTTTCCTTACTTTAGGTCATGCACAAGTTTGACTTAAGATCATTTATCAGCTGTTTTTTCGTTCTGATCTTCCAATCAGTATACACCGAAGGTACTACCCAAACCCTCCATGGGGAATCTCCATCCAAACCAAATATCATTTTTATCCTTGCGGATGATTTGGGATACGGGGATTTAGGATTTTTGGGTCAACAATATATCGAGACACCAAATATTGACAGGTTGGCAAAGGATGGCATGTTTTTCACCGATCATTATTCCGGGGCTCCTGTTTGCGCTCCTGCCAGATCATCTTTTATCACAGGATTACATACAGGACATACGCCCGTGAGGGGCAATTCTGAAGTTCAGCCAGAAGGCCAATATCCGATGCCGGATTCATTGGCTACGCTCGCTAATATCATTAAGCAAGCTGGCTATTCCACCGGAGCTTTTGGAAAATGGGGATTAGGATTTGTCGGTACTACAGGCGACCCAAACCGGCAGGGATTTGATCAGTTTTTCGGATATAATTGTCAGCGCTACGCCCACCGATACTATCCCGGACACCTTTGGGAAAATAAGTTAAAAGTTGAATTGCCAGGAAATGGATGGATTCAGAAGACCACTTATGCCCCGGATTTGATCCAAGAGAGAACGCTGGAATTCATCGAGGAAAATAAAGACCAGCCATTTTTTCTCTTTATGCCGATCGTGATGCCTCATGCGGAACTAGCAGCTCCTGATGATGAAATTCTAAAAAAATACAGGTTAAAATTTGGAGAAGAGACACCGCATATTGGAGGAAAAGGGGCCGATTATGGTCCAGAAATATCGATCCCCGGTTATCAATCTCAGCCGTATCCCCATGCTACTTTCGCAGCTATGGTAGGCAGAATCGATCGTTATGTAGGGGAAATAATTGCAAAGTTGGATCAACTGGGACTTACCGAAAATACCATCGTGATTTTTACTTCGGATAATGGAGCACATCAGGAAGGAGGAGCTGACCCGGAGTTTTTTGACAGCAATGGGTCTTTCAGGGGATATAAGCGAGACTTATACGACGGAGGCATTCACGTTCCTTTGATTGTCAAATGGCCGGGAAAGGTGAAACCTGGAAGTAAATCTGATCATCGATCTGCATTTTGGGATTGGCTTCCAACTTTCGCAGAAATAGCTGGGACCGAAGGACCTAAAGAAATTGATGGGATTTCATTTTTACCGGCGTTGCTTGGAAAGTCAGGACAAAAGAAACATGATTATCTCTATTGGGAATTTCATGAGTTGGGAGGAAGGCAAGCCGTGCTGAAGGATGGATGGAAGTTGGTAAAGCTCCAGGTGAAAGATCCCTCAAAAATGACTGTCGAACTTTATAATCTGAATGCAGATCCGGGGGAGATGAAGAATCTATCAAAGGAACAGCCTGAAAAAGTGATAGAGTTGGATCTTTTGATACAAGAGGCACACCGGCCGAATCCTATTTTCAAGTTGTTTTAAATAAATTTTTTGCCTTTCAACTGGTTACAAAAAAGAATTGGGGAAAATTATTTCCCCAATTCAGTTACCTATCTATAACAAGAAAACCTTCTATTTGAATTGAAATTAGGATCTCCAACAGGTTAAACTATCCTTGTCTGACCTGCCTTGAAGAAATTTTATCGAAATCTAATTTGTATCCGTTTTTTAACCAGTAAAGAAACTAATGCATGAAGGGATTTTGTAAACATTATCATTAGGGCTATTTCGGTCTTCTGTCATCGGTCTTCCAGCCATTTACCCATAGAGATTCCCCTCTTGGTAGAAAAGCATATCTACAGATTTTTTACCTCCAATCCCAAATCACAATTGCCCATTCCTCAAATTCATCTTTAAAGGTTTTGATAACCTCAAATCCTATTTTTTGATGAGCTTTCATTGAGCGGAAATTGTGAGTGGAAACTTCGGTAATGGCAAACTCATATTCATCCCGGAATGAATCCCGATAAGTTTCGTAAAGCTGTTGGAATATTCCCTGGCCTCGATAAGCTTTTCCCACGCATACCTGACCCACGGACATATAGTTGTATTCGCTTACTTTTTTTCCTTTGTAATCAAGGATATCAAACTGCTCAAACATTGGGATAAGCATCGGAATATCTTTCCGGGAATGTTTGGTCATAGCAAGGCAATAAGCCGCAACCAAATGTCCGTCTTTTGCAATAATATGAGGCTCGATTGAGTGGAGGCTTTCCATAATATCATACGAATGCTGAACCATTACAAAACCCTGTGATTTCTTTTCCTCTTCAGAGATATTTTGGATCAGGTTTTCTTTTTGAAGAGCCAAAATTCCCCATAGATCCTGCTTGGTTTTGGTTCGTGTAAATTCAATCATAGCAAATAGGTATATGGCTTAATTTGGATTTAAAGATCTCAATTAATAATAATTAAAGAGAAGGAAGATTTTTTGAAATCACCAAAACCTATCCTGTAACTGTCTGACTTTTTATCCTATTTTCAGTAGATTTGATTCGACCCAAAATTCACCATTATGAAATTCAATCGCTACTTCTTCGGAGTTTGGTTTTTCTTATTTGCCCTGTTTGCATACTGGCAATTCAACGATCCTGATCCGGAAGTTTGGGTTAGTATTTATGGGGTAGCGATGATTTTCTGTTTGCTTGGAGCGAGAAGTATTTTTCCAAAAATCCCCTTGACATTGGTTGTTTTGGTTTGCGTTTTAGGAGCAATTTATTTCTTTCCAGGAGGAGTGGGGGAATGGATCTCTCAGGAATGGGCTCAAAAAGATCTGACCATGAAAACTCAGCAAATGGAAGAAAACCGGGAAACTTTCGGCTTACTTACCATTGCACTTGTGCTGAGTCCGGCATTGTATAAAGCCTGGAAAAAATAGAAACCCAATTAAATAAAAACTTAATAACTCTCATTATCATCCTATTACCTATGAAAAAATTTCTCTCAATAATCATGACCATGCTTGTTTCGCTTAGCGTTTTCGGCCAGCAAGGCATTAAGTCCACCTATTTTGAAATGCGGACTTACACCACCCACGAAGGTAAAAGACCGGATCTGATCAAAAGATTTCAGGATCATACACTTCGCCTGTTCGAGAAGCACGGGATAGAAAACGTAGCCTATTTCCTGCCTACAGATGAAGCAGATCAGTCGCTCACTTTCATTTTAGGTTACCCAAGTGAAGAATCACGAGATGACCTTTGGAGCAAGTTTGCAAATGATCCTGAGTGGAAAGTAGCCCAGAAAGCATCAGAAGCAAATGGTCCTTTGGTAAGCAAAGTTGATCAGGTATTTATGGTTTGGGCCCCCGGACTGAATGATACTCCTAAGCCATCTCCAAGCGGAATTTTTCAAATAAGAACTTACCATTGCTTACCAGGAAGAATAGAAAATATTCAGGCCAGATTTCGTGATCATACCCGTGCCTTATTTGCAAAACAGGGCTTGAAAAACTATCCATACTGGCTAACAGTGGAGAAAGACGGAACCCAACCTAAACTGGTTTATCTATTGGGACATTCTGATCAGGCGGAGTTTGATGCGGCTTTCAAGCGATTTGTTGCTGATCCGGAGTGGCTCAAAGCACGCAATGCTTCAGAAGTTAGTGGCAAGATTGTAGAGAAAGTAGATGCTAAATATTTGAAAACATTGCCTTTTTCTCCGATGAAATAAGGTTGAATTCAAAAATTGGAAGGTTTGAAGATTGAAAAATTGAATTACCGCAAATGCTTAACCCTTGAGGTCTTTCCGGACTTCGAGGGTTTTTTTGTTTCACGGAGTTGCACAGAGAAGGCACGGAGTTACACAGAGTTTTGCTTTTCCTTCGAAATTCATTATTCGATGTTCGGTATTCGAAATTAACTTGTTCAAAATATTCCATAGCGTTTTATTAATCTATTGGAATTAAGGTGGC
>VFKK01000068.1 GCA_009885605.1 Cyclobacteriaceae bacterium
CTTGCGATGTACCATGATCAGGGATTGATTCCATTCAAATCCATCGCATTCAGTACGGGAGTGAACTTTACCGCAGGTCTGCCTGTCATCCGAACATCACCGGATCATGGCACTGCCTATAATATTGCAGGTAAAAATATGGCAGATGAAGGATCGATGAGGGCGGCAATTTTACTTGCTTCAGATATCATCGCACTGCATCATCCTGAGGAGATTTTGGACTAAAAAATCCAAAAAGTATACTTATAAATGACGACACCAAAGAATATTTTAAATTCTGTTTCAAACTTTTTAAAATATTCCCTAAATTTGCGCTCTTAAATCGAGCTAAGTAAACGTGAAATTCTTTAAAACCTTTGATATTGAAGTAATTAAGTTCAAAGAGGGAAGACACGAAATTGACTTCCAAATAGGAGATTCTTTCTTCCAGCATTTTGAAGACAATGAAATAGTGAAACAAGGCCAGCTAGCCGTACGGGTTATCATGGATAAAGGAGCAAATTTGATAGACCTATCTTTTCACATCAATGGCTCAGTGAGGCTGACCTGCGACAGAAGTTTGGAGGAGTTTGATCACCCGCTAGATTTCACTGAAAAGATCATTTACAAATACGGATCTGAGGAACAGGAAATCAACGAGGATGTGATCATGATTACAAGGGATACCCCTGTTATCAATGTTGCCCAGTTGATTTACGAGTTTATCTTATTGGCTTTGCCACTTAAGAAAATTCACCCGGACTACCGAAATGAATTGGATAATGAGGATTACGAAGGTGAAGGCGGATATGCCTACATCGACAAATCGGCAACTGAAAAGACTGGCGAAGATTCAGAGTCCGGAGAAGAAGAAAATGAACCAATCGATCCCAGATGGGAATTGTTGAAAAAATTAAAAAACAAGGAATAATTAAAAACCACGCATAAAATGGCACATCCTAAACGAAAAATTTCGAAAACCAGAAGAGATAAGAGAAGAACTCATTACAAGTTGGAAGCACCAGGATTGGCTAAATGCCAGACTACTGGTGAGATGCACTTGCCACACAGAGCTTATTGGTTGGACGGTAAATTGTACTTCAAAGGACAAGTTATCATTGAGAAAGAAATCACGGCTTAATTAGCCTTCAATTATTATTTAAATCCATTTGCTTAGGCGAATGGATTTTTTTGTTTTTCACCCAATACAAAAACACTGTAGCTCAAAGCCTTAGCTCTATGCATCAGGATTTGGTTTGGTGTTGAATGACAATTGTAATATTTTTGCATTTCCTAAATGAGGCCCTTGCAAATACCAACCAGGCAGGAAGCTCAGCCAAGACTAAGAGCTTCAATTTAAAATCAGAAAAATGACCAAACTCAGAGCCATGATAACCGGAATTCAGGGATATGTTCCTGAATACATACTTACCAATAAAGAATTGGAAAAACTGGTTGAAACAAACGATGAGTGGATCGTTTCAAGAACAGGGATTAAAGAGCGAAGGATCTTAAAAGGTGAAAACCAAGGAACATCTGTAATGGGAATCGAGGCTGTAAAAGGCCTTTTGGAAAAGACGGGTACCAATCCGATGGATATCGAATTGATTATTTGTGCTACTGTAACTCCGGATATGCCTTTCCCGGCCACTGCAAACATCATAGCAGATAAAGTAGGAGCTAAAAAGAGCTTCAGTTTTGATATTTCAGCTGCTTGCTCAGGATTTTTATATGCTCTTCAGATGGGAAGTCAGTTTATCCAGGCTGGAACTCATAAAAAAGTCATTGTCGTAGGCGCTGATAAGATGTCATCGATCGTTGATTATACAGACAGAACCACCTGCATTCTATTTGGTGATGGTGCTGGTGCAGTTTTGTTGGAAGCGACCACGGAAGATTACGGAATAATGGATGCAATTCTGAAATCAGATGGGTCAGGAGAGCATTTTCTTCATATGAAAGCGGGAGGAAGCAGAAGACCTGCAACTCTGGAGACATTGGAAGCTAGAGAGCATTATGCATTTCAAGAAGGGTCCACTGTTTATAAATTCGCAGTAACCAATATGGCTGACGTGAGTGCTGAAGTCATGGAAAGAAATGGTTTGAAAGGTGAAGACGTTGCATGGCTGGTGCCACATCAGGCAAATAAGCGTATCATTGATGCGACTGCTAACAGAATGGGGATCGGACAGGACAAAGTGATGATGAATATTGAAAAGTACGGGAACACAACAGCTGCTACAATTCCTCTCTGCCTCTGGGACTATGAAAGCCAACTCAAAAAAGGGGACAATCTAATTCTTGCTGCTTTTGGAGGAGGATTCACCTGGGGTTCCATTTATCTGAAATGGGCTTACGATCCCAAATAAATTCTAAAGAATAATTAATAATAACCTAATATGGCAAGTACTGCAGATTTTAAGAATGGACTTTGTCTGGTTTTGAACAATGATATTTATTCCATTACGGAATTTCAGCATGTGAAACCAGGAAAAGGTCCGGCTTTTGTAAGAACTAAGTTTAAAAGTCTTACAAGCGGTAAAACATTGGATAAGACATTCAATGCCGGTGAAAAAATAACGACTGCAAGAGTTGAGAAAAGACCTCATCAATTCCTCTACTCGGATGAGATGGGTTACAACTTCATGGACACCACTACTTTTGAGCAAATCTCCATTCAGGAAAAACTGATTGAGAGACCCAAGCTTTTGAAAGATGGTCAATTGGTAGACATCATGGTTCACGATGAAACTGAAACCCCATTAATTGTTGAATTACCCCCTTTTGTAGAATTGATGATTACCTATACCGAGCCAGGTATCAAAGGTGACACTGCTACGAATGCACAGAAGCCCGCAACTCTGGAAACCGGAGCAATAGTGATGGTTCCGCTTTTTGTGGAGCAAGACACGATGATCCGTGTGGATACCCGAGATGGTTCGTACTCTGAAAGAGTAAAATAATTTAACTTTAGCTGTGTGACCTGAATAAATTCACGCAGCTTTATTATTTTAAAACCCAACACAAGATGTCTGAAAACATCCCTCAAAAAAAGAGACCTATGAAAGCAAAAGAGATTCAGGAATTGATCGATTATATCTCAAATTCCGGTTTGGCTGAAGTAAAGATCAAAACAGAAGAATTTGAACTTTCTATAAAAAAATACGCAGATCCGGGTCAGGTAAGAATGGTAGAAAGCGCTCCTGCAGTAATGCACGCCACTGCGCCCGCTTCAGCTCCCCATATTCCTGCACCAGTTGCAGTTCAGCCTCCGGTGGTTATTCCTTCCAACTTGTTGGAGATCAAATCTCCCATGATAGGCACATTCTATTTGACTCCAAATCCTGATTCTCCAAATTTTGTTACAGAAGGCGATGCTATAAAAGCAGGCCAAACCGTTTGCATCATTGAAGCCATGAAGCTTTTCAACGAAATAGAATCTGAAATTTCAGGGAAAATCGTGAAAATCCTTGTTTCGAATGCTTCACCGGTAGAATACGATCAACCATTATTCCTGGTAGACCCAGCTGGTTAATTTTTTTTACACCCCAAAAAAAGAACCTGTGTTCAAAAAAATATTAATAGCCAACCGCGGCGAAATCGCTCTAAGAATTATCCGTACCTGTAAGGAAATGGGGATAAAGACAGTTGCTGTTTATTCCACGGTAGACAAAGACAGTTTGCACGTAAGATTTGCAGACGAAGCAGTTTGTATCGGACCCGCACCCAGTCGTGAATCCTATCTGAATATCCCGAGGATCATTGCGGCAGCAGAAATCACGAATGCAGACGCAATCCATCCCGGATATGGATTCTTATCAGAAAATGCTGAGTTTTCCAGAATTTGTGAGGAATACAATATCAAGTTCATCGGTGCCAGCCCGGACATGATAGCCAAAATGGGCGATAAAGCAACGGCAAAAGCAACCATGAAAGAAGCCGGTGTTCCAACAATTCCGGGTTCTGTAGGATTGATTGATTCCATTGAACAAGGTTTGGTAATCGCTAATGAAATTGGTTATCCTGTAATTCTGAAAGCAACTGCCGGTGGTGGTGGCCGTGGCATGAGGATTGTCAAAGAAGATAAGGATTTCAAAAAGGCCTGGGATGATGCAAGAATGGAATCAAGTGCTGCCTTCGGAAACGATGGTTTGTATCTGGAGAAATTCGTGGAAGAGCCTCGTCACATTGAGATCCAAATCGTGGGGGATCATACGGGAAAAGCTTGTCACCTTTCTGAGCGTGACTGCTCTATTCAAAGAAGACATCAAAAACTGGTTGAAGAAACTCCTTCTCCATTCATCACTGAGGAACTCCGTGATGCAATGGGAAAAGCAGCTATCAAAGGTGCTGAAGCCATCAAATACGAGGGTGCAGGTACAGTCGAATTTCTGGTGGATAAGAATCGCAACTTCTACTTCATGGAAATGAACACCCGTATCCAGGTGGAGCATCCCATTACTGAAGAAGTGACTGATTTTGATCTGATCAAAGAACAGATCAAAGTGGCAGCCGGCGAAACCATCAGTGGAAGAAATTATTTTCCTAAGCTATTCGCTATGGAGTGCCGAATCAATGCGGAAGATGTTGCTCATGGATTTAGACCAAGTCCGGGGAAAATCCTGAACCTACATATTCCGGGTGGACGTGGCGTTAGAGTTGACTCGCACGTCTATGCAGGCTATGTGATTCCACCAAATTATGATTCCATGATTGCCAAGCTGATTGTCAGCGGTCAGTCTCGTGAAGAAGTGATAGTGAGAATGAAAAGAGCCTTGGAAGAATTTGTAATTGACGGTATCAAAACTACCATTCCATTTCACATCGCATTGCTCAGTGATCCGAAATTCATTGAAGGAGACTTTACGACGAAATTTCTTGAGACTTTTGATTTTTCAGTCATTAAATACTGATTTTCAAAACACTATATATAATAAAAGCCATCCCGAAGGGTGGCTTTTTTTAATTTATGATTATCCGCAATTCTGCCACTAAGGTGAAAATGAGGTGAGAAAATGGCGGATAATCGTCCACAGACCACGGTCGACTGACCACAGTTGCTGCTTTTGAACTTCAGAGCTTGTTTTA
>VFKK01000222.1 GCA_009885605.1 Cyclobacteriaceae bacterium
ATTTCATCTGCCATTTCTCCATATCCTTCTTCGATTTCTGTTCTGAGGCTGGAGAAAATTACAGCGTAATAAGGTGGGGTCGGAGTGTTAGCAATCATGGTTGATTCAGATATGGTAAATATTCCATCCAATCTGCAGTTTGTCTGGCCAGATCTAATCCAAAAGTTTGTTCAACCAGATATAGGGAAAGATCAATTCCTGCAGATATCCCAGCTGCTGTGTAAATGCGATCAGAGCTTTGGACGAATCTCAATTCAGGCTTGGGAATGCCGGAAGGGGAGACATCCTTCATGCTTTCGAATGTACTGTGATGTGTGCAAAAAGGTCTATCATCCAAAAGGCCTAGTTTCCCTAAAATTCTGGCCCCGGAGCAAACGCTCATAGTCCATACTGTTTGAGCAATGCGGGATTTGAGAAGGTCCAAAACAGGTGGCTGTTGAATGACTTTTAGACTTCCAACACCACCGGGAATTACCAAAAAATCACAATTGGGTAGATTTTTCAATCCATAATCCGGCAGGACTTGAAGACCATTTACTGTTCGAATCATGCTCTCATCTGCTCCGAAAGTGAACACTTTCAGCGTTTGATAATTGGAAAGTTGAGAGGCCACAGAAAAAACCTCAAAAGGTCCGGCAAAGTCTAATACCTCAACACCATCAAAAATAAAAATCCCCAAATGTTTCATATCAATTTATAATAAGGATTGAAGTTAATTACTTGTAGTTAGAATTACGGAACGATTTTTCCAACATTTTTCTTCTCTGACGTCGTTCAAGGGGAATTTCATTTTTTATGATAAAGCAATGGATTTTTAGGGGAATCGATAATTATTTTAGCCTTCGGTTGGAATTTTGGAATTATTTCTACCTTTGGTTTCGTTGAAACGAAAATGCAACTCTTAATTAGCCTTCTTCCTTTTTTACTTCGGATGACTTTGGTCTTCCAAGGTCCTGCTGTGGAGGCTGTTGTGATTTCCCCAACGGATATAATTGCTTTTTCTGAAGACATAAAAAGCAGTAAAAATGATCTTCAACTTTTCTCAGCAGAACCGATTTTCCCACCCTTAGCCAGAAAGCTGGAAACGGAAGAGAAAGAGATTGAGTTTTATGATTTATTCATTGATAGCAGTTATCATTCTACGTCATTTTATTACAGTGCTGACACTTCCTTATCCTTTTACGATTACAGGAAGACTCACGATAACCCCCATCTGTACGATCTCTTCCATTCCTGGAAGACACATCTGAGTTAATTTTTAGCCCTGTAGGGCAATGAATTTTCAGCGCCTGCTGAAAAAACCTCAGTAATTAATGCTGAAGGTAAAATTCATTATACACTCAGATCAAATTTTAATGAAACATACTAAAAATGCTCATGCCAATGGTATTGAGGAGATTTTGCACGAACTCAAGCATTTTCTTCCTGCCCAGGCACCACTAAAGGATTTTGTCCATCACAATACACTGCATGCATTTCAGCATATGCCATTTCATCAGGCATTGAAGCAAGCAGGATCACAATTCGGATATAAGGGATACTTGTCGCTGGAAGAATACCGGGCTTTATATCGTGCCGGAAAAATTAATGGTGAAATTCTCCAGGATTTATTGATAGACCATTTTGGAGTGAAAGAATCCACTCACTGGATTGTTAAGCTGCTCGATCAAAAATCAGCGCCCGAAATTTCCTCCAAAGTTGGCTCTTTCAGAGGTCACTGGAGGTCGGAATATCATTTTAATCTTGACAAGATAACTCACCCATTTCTATTCAGAATCTTATCAGCCTATCTCGATCAGGGCATTTCTATCTGGTCCTTCCCGGGCAATTCCGAAGGGTTTCTTGATTCGATCCGGGCAATTCAGAAAGAAAGCTACTCTTCCATCCTCAAAACCAACCGAGCTAAGGGTCTTCTTTTTGACCCTGAACTAAGTGTGGAAAAGGTTTTGGAAATCCTCGTAGGAAATCCCGAGGCGTATGGCTGGTACCTGTTTGATCAGCAATTTGCACATCCCGGTTGGTCGGGAATGGTTTCTGTGCTGGAAAGTCAGCCAGAGTCGCTGCTCGATTCCAAAACGATCACTCTTCAGGATTTGATTCTTTTCGAATGTCTTCTGGAAATAGATGCATTGGATCAGAAATTCGGCGAAAACTGGATTCCACTCGGGATCAGATTTCCTGTTAAAACTCAGGACTTATTTGTGACCAGCCCCTTTGAGCAGCAGGATTTAATGCTGCAAATATGGCAAGAAGCCTACGAGTGGAGTTATTATGATGAGGTTTTAGCAGGTATCAGCTACGTTAAACCGACGCTGCAATCTTCTGATACTCCCAGTTTTCAGGCGATGTTTTGCATCGATGATCGCGAGTGTTCGATTCGTCGACATTTAGAATTGCTGGATCCTTCTTGTGCTACCTACGGTACACCTGGATTCTTTAACGTTGAATTCTATTTTCAGCCAGAGTTTGGGAAGTTTCATACAAAAGTCTGCCCCGCTCCGATGACTCCTAAGTACCTGATCAAGGAATCCGCAGATCATAAAAAACTTGCCAAAGACGCCCATTTCAATCAAACAAGTCATTCTCTGATTCGAGGCTGGGTCAGTGCCCAGACATTGGGATTCTGGTCTGCGTTGAAATTGGTTAGTAATATTTTCCGACCATCTTCATCTGCCCTTGAAGTGTCATCTTTCAAGCACATGGACCCAAAAGGATCTCTAACATTTGAGTATGAAGGGATTGAAGAGGGAGGACTTCAGGTAGGATTCAAGATTGTTGAAATGGCTGATCGGGTAGAAGGTCTTTTGAAAAGCATCGGGCTTTTAGATAAGTTTTCGCCGATCATATACATGATTGGTCACGGAGCTTCCAGTATCAATAACACCCATTATGCTGGTTACGATTGTGGAGCATGCTCGGGTCGTCCCGGTTCGGTCAATGCCCGGGTGATCGCTTATATGGGAAATGATCAGCGGGTGCGTGAAATTTTAGCAACAAGAGGAATCGAAATTCCTGAAACCACTCAATTTCTTGGAGGTTTGCATGATACGACTAAGGATGAAATCATGTTTTATGATACAGAGATCCTGAGCGAATCCAATAGGATATTTCACCTCGTGAACCAGGAGCTATTTGCAAAATCGTTGGATGTAAATGCGATGGAGCGATCCAGGAGATTTGCCACGATGGGAAAATCCAAATCACTGGATTCACTTCATGAGAAAGTAAAAAAGAGAGCTTTCTCTCTTTTCGAACCAAGACCTGAATACAATCATGCGACGAATAGTCTTTGCATTGTTTCCAGAAAATCTACTATTAAAGGGCTGTTTCTTGACAGGAGAGCTTTTCTTAATTCATACGATTACAGAAAAGATCCAGAAGGTATTGCTTTGACCAGGATTCTGGGAGCAGCAGCCCCGGTCTGTGGCGGAATCAATTTGGAGTATTATTTCTCCAAAATGGATAATGAAAAACTCGGAGCCGGCACCAAACTCCCACATAATGTGATGGGGTTGATCGGTGTGGCAAATGGAGCGGACGGTGATTTAAGAACTGGTTTACCTTATCAAATGGTGGAGATTCATGATCCGATTCGTCTGATGCTGATTGTCGAGCATCATCCTGAAGTGGTGCTGAATGTGCTCTTGAACAATCCTGCTACTTACGAATGGATCAAAAATTACTGGGTTCATTTCGTGGTGCTAGATCCGAGGACTAAAATATTTAATCAGTACCGCGATGGTGGATTTGTCGAATACAATCCAAAAGCTAAAATCACTCAAATCGAACATTTGAAAGATAAGCTCATGAGCTCAGATCAGAATCTTCCGGTTTACTTAATCGACTCACTTTGATGGAACTATCAGCCTGGATTCAATTCATGATTGGGATACCTCTTGTGGGTTTTGTAATAAGCTTGTTGGTACCGGAGCGAAAGGAATATTTGCTTTCCCGGGTGGCTTTCTATACGGCCGGTTTGAATTTGATCAGTGTTTTTGTCTTCCTCATTTTTTGGGGAATTCAAGGGTTTGAGACGCTCAATCTGAAGGAATTTACCCTTTACAAAACGAGTGATTTTGAATTTCTGATTGATTTCTTCTTCGATCGGGTAGGTGCTGTTTATGTGGTTATGGGAGCGTTATTGACGTTTCTGATTACGTTCTACAGCAGGTATTATCTGCATCGGGAGACCGGATACAAGAGATTCTTCAATACGGTGTTGTTTTTCTATTTGGGATACAACATCACGGTTTTGGCAGGTAACTTCGAGACTCTTTTTGTTGGATGGGAGATTTTGGGGCTTTCTTCTTTTCTTCTGGTTGCTTTCTACCGTGAGAATTACCTTCCTACCCGGAACGCTATAAAGGTTTTTTCGATCTATCGAATCGGTGATGTGGGAGTTATTCTGGCTATGTGGGCGAGTCATCACCTTTGGCACGAGAATGTGACTTTTCTCAAACTCAGCAACTCAGAATTGGTGCACGAGCATTTGATGGGGCATTCAGGAGTTGGGCTTTTCATTTCACTCATGTTGCTTTTGGCAGCTGCTGCCAAATCTGCACAGTTTCCATTTAGTTCCTGGCTACCAAGAGCGATGGAAGGACCAACACCATCTTCAGCGATTTTCTACGGCTCTCTTTCGGTTCACCTGGGTGTATTCTTGTTGCTGAGAACATTTCCCTTCTGGGAAAATCAAATCGTAGTCAGAATTATAATTGCCTTGATAGGTTTGATCACAGCGATCCTGTCCACTATGATTGCAAGGGTTCAGACTTCCGTCAAAACTCAGATTGGTTATGCTTCCCTGACGCAGATCGGGATTATGTTTATTGAAGTGGCAGCTGGATTGGAAGTATTAGCATTGATCCACTTTATGGGAAACGCCTTTCTCAGAACCTATCAATTGCTGGTTTCTCCTTCGATTGTAAGTTATCTGATTCGGGAGCAGTTCTATGGTTTTGTGCCAAAGGCAAAAGTCCAAAAATCAGGATTCACTTCCCGACTCAAACTTTCCTTCTACATCTGGAGTCTGAAAGAATGGAATCTGGACAAACTGATCAATAGAATAGTCTTCAGACCATTCAAAAACATCGGCCATAAATTGGATTTCCTGACTTACAAGACAGTCATATACTATTTCCTTCCAAGCTATTTGATAGGAATTGGCCTGCTGATAATTGGCTATAAAATTCCGTCGGCTATCCACACCTATCTGCCTTTTATCTTTTCTTTCATCGCGCTTTTGATGGTATTAAAGGCATTTTCGGAGAGAAGGTCAGCGCGATTGAGCTGGACGTTGCTGATCATGAACCATTTCTGGATGGTATTGGCGATCGCAGAGAATGAGCTTTTTGCCTGGGATGAGATAGCGATTTACCTCAGCGGGGTTGTCGTTTTCGGTTTGAGCGGCCTTTTAATAATCAGCTATCTCAAACGGGAAACAGGTCAATCAGGTCTTTTCGAATATCAGGGCTATGTGAAGCACTATCCTGTCCTGTCATTTCTATTCCTGATCAGTGCTTTGGGACTGATGGGTTTCCCAATTTCCCCCACGTTTCTGGGCGAGGATCTTCTCTATTCACACATCGGCGACGATCAGTTTTTGCTTGCATTGTTTGCAGCATTTGCATTTGTCATGGAAGGAATTGTAACGATGAGAATTTTCGCACGCTTGTTTTTGGGAAGTAAAAAACCAACTCTTCTTCCCGCGACAACGAATTCCCAAAAACGGAATTTATCCATGGGTTCAATTCTAAAAAAAGGAAGTATTTCACCCTTCAAAAGTTCACCAGATCATCTCAATTAAGACATCCAACAAGGAAAAGGTAAACCCTTATTCCTTTAAAATATTCTAAAAATGAAACATACTCCAAAGCTCCATATCCCAAAAGACGGTTGGGAAGGATTAAAACAAAATTTCACTTCAGATGCCTCAGCAGGATTTGTAGTATTTCTATTGGCGATGCCCCTGAGTTTGGGCATTGCAAAAGCCTCAGATTTCCCACCGATCATGGGTCTTTTGACTGCCATTATTGGTGGTATTCTGGTCAGCTTAATTTCTGGTTCCAGGTTGACAATCAAAGGCCCCGCGGCTGGTTTGATTGTGGTGGTAGCTGGTTCTGTAGCGGATTTCGGCGGGGGAGAAACAGGCTGGAAACTGGCGCTTGGCGCTATGGTGGTTGCCGGATTGGTTCAGATCCTCTTCGGAGTTTTCAAGTTGGGCAAACTGGCAGATATCTTCCCGCTTTCTGCCATTCATGGTATGCTGGCGGCGATTGGTATCATCATCATAGCGAAGCAAATCCCCATTCTTCTGGATGTTAATCCTGATTTGTACAAAGGGTTGAGTATCCCTCAAATGATTACTTCCATTCCGATATTTCTGGCAAATTTTGACCCTCGAGCAACCATGATTGGGTTGTATAGTCTTGCGATTATGCTCGGTTGGCCCTATCTGAAAGATTTCAAATTGGGTAAAATACCTGCTCCTTTGATGGTTCTGATTGTTGCTATTCCTTCCGAACTTGCAATGGATTTTGCTCACACCGAGCCTCCTTACGCCTTGCTTCACATCGGTAACCTGGTTGAAAATGTGAAATTTAACGCTGATTTTTCCGGAATTTCCCAAACAGGGATTTTCATCAAGTATGTGATCATGTTTGCTTTGGTGGGTACTCTCGAGTCACTTCTAACTGTCAAGGCCATTGATATGGTGGACCCTTTCAAAAGAAAATCCAACAATGATAAAGATTTGATAGCAGTGGGAGTAGGTAATACGTTCGCTGCTTTACTCGGGGGAATGCCCATGATTTCAGAAGTTGCTCGTAGCTCTGCCAATGTCACAAGTGGTGCAAAGACCCGTTGGGCAAACTTCTTCCATGGATTCTTCATTCTGGTTTTCGTTTTGGTTGCAACTCCGGTGATTGAGATGATCCCAAATGCAGCTCTTGCAGCTATGTTGATTACCGTGGGAATCAAATTGGCACACCCTAAAGAGTTTGTGAATACTTTCCGAATCGGAAAGGAGCAACTTGCCATCTTCCTCGTGACAATCGCTTTTACCATATTCGAAGATCTCCTTATAGGAATTGGAGCTGGTATCCTCCTCAAAATTATTATCCATCTCTTCCATGGTGCGCCTGTGAGTTCTCTTTTCAAAGCACCGACTCTCGTTTCTTTCGAAGGAAATGAATACTTGGTGGAAATTGACAAGGCTGCAATTTTCTCTAATTTTCTCGGTATAAAAACTAAGCTTAACGCAATACCAGCCGGTTTCAATGTGACTATTGATTTGAAAAACACCAAGATTGTAGATCACTCTGTGATGGAAAACCTTCACCACTTTAAGCATGATTACGAAGAAAATGGAGGTCACGTCAAGATAATTGGTTTGGATAATCACAAGCCAGTTTCGGACCATCACCTTGCTTCCAGAAACGTAGTGGCTGCCTCCAAACAATAACATTCCCTATTCAAACCTAAATAACCTGCTCCGGGCATCTCTCTGAGGTGCCCCGGAGTTTAATGGAAATTTCAGGGAAGAAAGATATGACAAGCCATTTCAGATATCTGATCATGGGGTTAATCCTGTTGATCGGTAAAGTCGGACAAGTCTCTGCACAGGGAGACAAGGAACTGAAATTGTTCCTGAACGAAGAGAAAACACGGTACATCAAAGGCACGGGATTGGGACAGATCTGGGTGAGATATACAGATTTCAATCCTGGATCGACCGTCTTCGGGACGGCCAAAGATCAGGCGTTTGATGTTGGACTGAGGCGAGTGCGCTATCAGGTAATGGGTCAGATCACTGACCATTTATTCATTTATACTCAGTTTGGAATCAACAGCTTCGGGTCACTTTCCGGTCGTAAACCCGGATTGTTTCTGCATGACGTCACTGCTGAATACGCGGTCATTAAACAGAAACTGACGCTCGGAGCAGGGCTGCATGGATGGAATGGAACAGTTCGCTATTCTTCTTCTTCGGTCGGAAGTATCCTGGGTATGGATCTGCCTTTTATCGAAGAAGCTACCAATGACATCACAGATCAGTTTGTAAGAAAATTGGGCGTTTATGCCAAAGGACAACTTGGTGGGTTGGATTATAGGTTTTCAGTTTCTAATCCATTCCCTGTTCAGACTGCTTTGACACCGGTCCCATCTTTGCCGGAAGGCGTCACCAATCAAGCCTATTACAGCACTTTGGC
>VFKK01000124.1 GCA_009885605.1 Cyclobacteriaceae bacterium
TCAAAACACGCTCAACTTCACCACCGAAATCGGCGTGGCCAGGCGTGTCAATAATATTGATTTTAGCGTCCTTGTAGCGGACAGATACGTTCTTTGAAAGGATTGTAATTCCTCTTTCACGCTCCAAATCGTTGCTGTCCAGAATAAGGTCCTGAAACTGCTGATTCTCTCTGAAGATTTGAGAAGCATGAATGATTTTGTCAACCAGCGTAGTTTTGCCGTGGTCAACGTGTGCGATAATCGCGATATTCCGGATATTCAACATTTTTTTTCCTAATTGAGGTGCAAAAGTATGAATAATTTTCCGGAGTAAGGTTATGGTGTTGTGAAGTTTACGTCTTGATGTGTAATAGCAAATGGAAGTTTTTGTGAAATCCCAGCATCATTTTTAAAAACCCTTCTTCGAGATCTTCTCACTAATCTCCACCACCATTCCCAAAGCAGCTGACCCATACCATTCTTTAAGATCCATTTTCAAAACACCGGCTTTCACTGCCGGGTCAGATTCGGTAAGGACTTTAGCCTCATCAAGAGTTGCAACTGAAAAAAAGAATAGCCCTCTAAGTTCTTCACTTCCAAAAAACGGGCCTGCCAAAACCATCTTTCCTTCCTCTGCAAGTTTGGTGATATTGGCCATGTGACCTTTCTGGATTTCTGCTCTTTCGGCTTCAGAATATTCATTCACCCGGTAACCTCTATAAAGAAATGCGATGACATATTTCTTCATACCATACTCATCGGCTCCAAGTTTTTTGGCCAGCGATTCATCGAATTTTTCCTGGGCTACGCTCAAGGTGAAAGCTGAAAAAATAAAGACGAAACTGAGAAGTATCTTTTTCATTTGGGTAAATCGGAAAGGTGAAACTCTTATTTTTTGATTAGTTCGGTTTCTGGAATCTTTGTTCCCGAAGTGGGGAATTCGAGAACCGGAGTGTGAAAACTTCCTCATGTAGAAGACCAATCATAATATCTTTAATTGAAAGGAATTTACCAAAAATCGGAAGCTTTAAGGAGATGAATCAGTACGTGGGAATTACCCTTTTTGAGAAATTTTGAATTACATAATTGGCTATTATTTCACCCTGTTTTTCAACTTTCAAGGGTAATTTTTACAAACAGATTTCTGATAGAAAAACCTCAGGTTCAATCTGAACTTGGGTTTCAGTCAAGCAATTCTCTTGAAAATATCCGACTTAAAAACTCATCGAATAAGCGGCACGAGAATAGGAGAGAGGTGGGTTCTTTCAGTAATGGGGTTTTTGGATGTTCTTTTTCAGAAATGAATGAGAACTCAGTTTTTTGGAAAAGTATGAAATCAAAATTCATTAATCACTTTATTCGATGGATTGTAAGTAATTGAATTTGTGATTTTTAAAACCGATTTAGTCATAACGTAATTTGTTGTGCCTAAAAAGATTAGGCTTGACTAAATATTTTAATTAGGCCGATTTGGTGGCGTTTTTTCAAAGCTGTGCCTTAATTCTAATTTTAAAAATTCCTCAATGGGTTTGGATACCAACCATTTTAACTAAAGCTTTGTCCGAATGAATTGGACCTAATGTTGCAGATGGATTCGGTTGTAAAGTGAAGACATTGACCTGCTTTTTTCTGGTTGTTTTGAATTGAAAATTTATATGACTACTGTAAAATTTAAAAAAATACTTCTTCTTGATGATGATAAAATCCAACACCTTTTATTTCTAAAAAGGCTGGGTTTTTTGTTTCCGGATTTGGTGCTTTTCTTTAAATCAAGACCAACAGAAGCGATCAAATTTTTGGAGGTAAATGAGGTTGATCTTATATTTCTGGACCTTAATTTGCCAGAAATGTGTGGTTGGGATTTTGTCGAACTTTTGAAGAATAATGCGATTGAGTCCAGGGTAATTTTTGTTTCTGGTTCGGTAAGTTCAGAGGATAGACAAAAAGTCAAAAATAATGGAATGATTCATGCCATATATGAGAAACCAATCAGTGATAACGACCTTCAGGAAATCCTTGGAGTTTGACCATTTTCAGGTTTTGATTTGAATAATTTAATTAATTTCGGTCTCTAGGATAAATTTTATGGCTGAAAAAGCAGACGATAAAAAGCCCGTACTTTCAAAAAAAATTGATCATTTTTTTACCGGACTGGCGGACGCTTGGACTTTTTTCAAGAGGTTTTTTCAGGAGGTGTTCTTTCCCCCTTATGAGTTTAAGGAGGTGATAAACCAGTGTTACAGGATAGGAGTTGAATCTCTTCCTCTTATTTCCCTAACCGGTTTTATTGTGGGGATTGTATTTACCAATCAGTCCAGACCTTCCCTTACTGAATTTGGTGCTGCATCCTGGCTCCCATCGTTGATTTCCATTGCGGTAGTTCGTGCAATGGGACCGTTGGTTACAGCCCTTATTGCCGCGGGAAAGGTAGGGTCAAGCATTGGTGCCGAGATTGGTTCCATGAAAGTAACCGAGCAAATTGATGCAATGGAAGTTTCGGCAACCAACCCATTCAAATTTCTGGTAGTGTCCAGAGTATTGGCTACAACATTCATGATTCCTTTATTAGTGATGTACACAGATTTCGTTGCCTTGATGGGATCTTTCTTAAGTGTGAACAAAAATGAAATGGTGAGTTTATCCACCTTTTTTGTTCAGGTTTTTGAATCTATCACCTTTCTCGACATAACTTCTTCCGTATTCAAGTCTATTCTTTTCGGTTTTACCATCGGGATTGTGGGCTGTTACAAAGGATACAATTCCTCAAAAGGAACTGAAGGCGTAGGTAAAGCAGCAAACTCAGCCGTTGTGATCTCGATGTTCCTGATATTTATTGAAGAACTTCTGGTTCTTCAAATCGTCAACGCAATTCGATCAGCCTAGTTATGGAAGAAACTGTAGTTGAAATAAGAGGTCTTAAAAAAGCTTTTGGAGATCTGGAAGTTCTTCAGGGAGTTGACCTTGATTTGTATAAAGGTGAAAACCTGGTGGTTCTGGGAAAGTCTGGCTCTGGTAAATCAGTTTTGATTAAAATCATGGTTGGCCTGTTGAGACAGGACGAAGGAAGTATGAAGATATTTGGTCAGGAAGTGTCAACGCTGAACAAAAAGGAGCTCAATGCACTTCGGCTCAAAATTGGGTTTTCTTTTCAGGCATCAGCTTTATATGATAGTATGACTGTGCGAGAAAACATGGAGTTTCCGCTGGTTAGGAATGTGAAAAATCTGACCAAAGCAGAAATCACCAAGAAGATTGAAGGATTGCTGGACAGCGTAGGCTTGCCTCAGTCGATCAATCAAATGCCTTCTGAACTTTCCGGAGGTCAGAAAAAAAGAATCGGTATCGCAAGGACTTTGATTTTGAATCCTGAAATTATGCTTTACGATGAGCCTACAGCAGGCTTGGATCCGATTACTTGTATGGAAATTAATAACTTGATCGTTCAGGTCAGAGAACAGTTTAATACTTCCTCCATTGTCATTACCCATGATCTTACCTGCGCAAAAGTAACAGGAGATCGAATGGCCGTCCTGTTGGATGGTCAGTTTAAGGCAATTGGAACCTTTGATGAAGTCTTTGCACGTGCAGAAGATGAGCGAGTCAAATCATTTTACGATTATAATTTTATTGAGTCATGAGAGGTGAAAA
>VFKK01000077.1 GCA_009885605.1 Cyclobacteriaceae bacterium
CAGGCACATTGGCAACATTTTCTAAAAAACTGATCGTCGCAAATAAGACCCCTTCCCAATCTTTGGAAGTAATAGAACTTGCGATCACATGATCTCCTGCATTAGGGAAGGACATCTCCTTTTTTAAATTTTTCGGAGTGCCCAATTGTATAAACATCTCCTTCATCCTCGGTACAGAAACCACGAAATCCTGCTCTTTTGAGCTTTTAAAATAATAACCTAGGAAAACCGGCTGAGTTATTTTTTTAAAAGTTGCTTCGTTCATTTCGCTGTAAATCAATCCTGCCAAACTACTGTATCCGTTGATATGGTAATCTTCCGACCAGTATGCAGCTTTTTCACCTTTGCGTTCCTGATGAATCTTCTTATTTTCCATCATCGTCATTTCCATCACTTTCCTGGTCCATGGCTGGAAAAATGCCTCTAGTTTTTCCCCATTATCCCTGATAGCTGGAGAATACACAACCAGACTATGTACCTCGGGCTGTTGGCTGGTCAGGAGTAAACTAAGGGCTCCACCCATGGAGGTTCCCACCACGATCACAGAATCTCCCAAGCTTTTACCGATTTGGAAAGCCTCCCCGGCAGCATCTGCCAATCCCTGAGGTGTCATGTAAGCCATTCCGTTTTCTCTGCGGATTCCATGCTCCGGAAGACGCGTTACAAAGAGATTAGCTCCGAAATGTTCTGCTAAAAATCGATGAACCGGATCCCCTTCCATCGGGCTTGCACCAAATCCGTGGATATAAATGATCGAAAAAGGAGTTTTGCTTTTGTTCAGGCTATCTGCCCATAATATATAAGCTTCATTTCCGGGCTTCAGACCTTTGACAGTGTCTTCGCGCTGGGCAACATAGGCTTCAAGTTCCGCTGGATCGGTTGGAACTATAGGAAAATTAATCGTGATGGGTTCTCGGTCCATTTTCGGACCCAGCATGTAAACGATTAACAAAATCATCGCAAGAGCGAAAATTCCCAGGAATATTTTTTTAAGCATAAAGGTTAGCGTGTTTGAATGGCGGGTGATGTGGAGTCAAGTGTAATTTGAATTCCGTTGCGCAAAAATAGGATTGTTTTCGTTTTGAGTCGTTCAAAATTTGCAGGTTCCTTCTTGAGGGTAAAAAGAAAAAAGTTTGAAGTATTTTGAAAATCTCTCAATTCGGAAAGTCTGGTTTTATCAGATAGTTCTAACAAGTAAGAAATGTCGGTTCCGTTTTGAAGTCCTGCAAAAGGCGAAGTCAGGATGATCGCGATGTTAGAGATATTTCTAAAATTGTAAGCAGGGGCACAAGACAAGGCAAATGCCTGTCCGGGGAATTTTCCAATATGATTATCGCTTAGCAATTCCGGAGTAAGCTCTAATACGAACCCAAATTTCTCCCACAAAACGGTGTCTGTTTGGATGGAATATCTGGAGTTTTTGTAAGGGAAAAATTGATTTTTTAATCCTATGGCATTGGCGGCTCTGGGAGGGGGACATTCTCCAAAAGGATCTTTAAGGCTAGTTTCATCAAGGCAAGAAACCAATGCCAGCAAAAGCAAATGGATCAAGGAAATGACCAGAGTCATTTTTAAAGCCCTTTTAGTGATTAGATTTTTCATTGCCTATGATTAAATCTCTTTGGAAAATGACTTTCAAATAAATTTAACTAATAAATGATGATCCAGTTGGGAAAATGGTGATTAGATTCCAATCTTTCGAATCTGATTACCGTACACCAACTAAACGGACTCACTTCCAATTCATGAAAAAACTACTTAGTCTCGTTTTGATGCTTTTTTCTGTTCAATTCCTTCATGCACAGGAAACCTCTAAACTACCTACACAGTCTGTTTACGTTGAGCTAGGAGGAGCAGGATTGCCTTATAGCTTTAATTATGATTTCAGGTTTGATAAGACCAAGATGGATTCCTGGGGTATGAGAGTTGGTGCAGGAGGATATTCAGTCAGTGACGGAGACTCTTTCTTCTCAATTCCGGTGATGGTGAACAAGCTTTTCGGAAAAGGTCCTCATTATTTCGAACTAGGTCTAGGGGCAACTTTTTTCACTTTCAGCGGGCATGAGTACGAAAATGTCAACTGCTATTATGATCAAAATGGCCAATACATCTGCGATGAAACCAGTACTACAACCAATTTCAGTTTTATTTTGCCTGTAGATGGGTCTCCCAGCATCATGGGGACTATGAATTTTGGATATCGTCGGATTCCGGTTGATGGAGGATTTACCTGGAAAGTGAACCTCAATCCGATTTTCAACAACAACGGCTTTTGGCCGCTTTATGCAGGAGTAGGATTTGGATATGCCTTTTGAGGAAAGCTACGACGGGGTTTTAAAAATGTCCTTTTCTTTGTTCGAGATTACCGGTTTGTTGGCTTAGATTCTTGATTTGAAAGATCTCACCGCCTAGAAAATCCTGGTTTCCACAATCAATTTTTGATTCCTCCTTTTTGAACAAAACTGAACAACACCTTATGGTTCTCTTAATAGAGGTAATCCATTTTTAATGGCATTTCAATCCTAATCTTTTTGAACCTGCCGAAGATTTACACATTGTTTACAAAAACCTGTTTTTGATTACAAAAAGTATTTTTCTTTTAAAAAACAGACAATATTGAATTCGTTCTAATGAAGGAATAGGATGATTCAATCAAAGATCTTCTTTCTTATCTATAGATGCAGAATAACAAATATAATAGACCCTGAAACTAAGCAGCTGCCCTTTCTGTCTTAGATCCAATTACCTGATTGGAGAAATTTTGAAAAAGTAATAGTGAAAAGTTGCTTAAATCACCCCTAACCCAGCCTTATCAGCTGGGTTTTTTTTAATTAAATCGGGGATTGATTTTCAAATCCATAGTCTCTTTCAACCAGGCAAATCCTTGTTTTGTAAGCAGTATACCATTTTTCTCTTCCCAGTCTCTGAGCCAGAAGATGGTCCGTTTGCTGTTTCCAGTTTCGGATTGCATCCAAATTTGCCCAATAACTTACTGTAATTCCCAATCCATCCCGGGCAGATTCATGCCCTAAATAGCCGGGTTGAAGTTCGGCGAGTCGCTCAATTTCATCTGCCATTTCTCCATATCCTTCTTCGATTTCTGTTCTGAGGCTGGAGAA
>VFKK01000283.1 GCA_009885605.1 Cyclobacteriaceae bacterium
AAACCGAAAGCAAATCATCATAAGGTGTGCTTTGACCAAGATAAATGACTTTGTGACCCTTATTCTTGATCAAATAGCTGGCAAAAAGCATTGAAGTCTCGTGCAATTCCCCCTCAGGCAAGAACAAAAGGAATTTCTTTCCCCCGCCTTTTGAAATTTGTCCATCAATCGCAACAATCAGTTTTTGTCTAACCAAATTGGAAATAAAATGCTCCTGGGCTGGATTGATTGCCCCAGTCTGCCAAAGCACTCCGATTTTTGACATAAATGGATAAATGATATTCATCATCGTCTGCTCAAATCCCAACTTTATAATATTAGTCGAGAGTATCTTGTCAAACCGATCTTCGTCCATTTCAATCATGCATATAGTAAGCGCATGAATCTGATCATCGTGAGTTAGGGATCGCTCAGTCAGCTTCATGACTTCTTCTCGAATTTCGACAGAATCCATCGAAGCTATTTTGCTAATCTTTACCCCATTGTCATTGAGCAATGCAACATTCAAAATCAGCTTAAGGTCCTGATCATCATAAAATCGAATATTTGTATCGGTCCTTTTGGGAGTTAACAAATTATATCGTTGCTCCCAGATTCTAAGCGTATGCGCTTTGATTCCTGAAAGTTGCTCCAGATCCTTTATAGAATAGCTGCTCAATTTTCTTCCTGTTTAAAATATTCTTTGGGTACTACAAATAAGCCAAAGGACACCGCATCCTCTTTTTCATTCGTTCGATGATGAGCCTGATGGGCCTTGAAAATGCCCTTCAAAAATCCATTTTTCGGTCTGTCAAACCATTTCATCCTGCGATGAATCAACACATCGTGAAAAAAGAAATACAGCATTCCATACAAACTGATGCCTGTTCCGATCCAAAATCGATAATCAAATTCCTCTACTCCCAGGATGATCAATATGATCGCAATGCTTCCGAATAATAGGGAAAACAAGTCATTCAGCTCAAAGAAAGTCTTTGAAGGCTGATGATGCGTCTTGTGAATAGACCAAAGTGGTCCGTGCATCAAATACTTGTGAATCGCCCAACCAAACAGTTCCATCAAGGCGAATCCTAGTACGATAAATCCTAATGCTATGATCATCTCAATTACAACTTCTATTATGTTATTTTGTTTTAATCCAGATTCACCAAATAAAGATGAGGCATTTTCTTCAAGACAGAAAGAGAAATGGTTAAATCTCGAGGGTGAAGTTTAAAATTCCAAAGAATACTATCAAGGCAACCAAAAGAAATGCTGCCAATTGATTTTCCTTTTCGAACTTGATTTTTCGATAGATCAAATGAATCAGAAAAGAAACTCCCATCCATCCCAAATAATTTTCCGCAGGAATGATATCAAACTTCCACGACCAGAAATCGAGTGCCACCGCTACAGGCTCCATCACATAATCTAACGCAGTCATCGAAACAGCTCCCAAAAACGCAGCATAATAATCGTTCGGGATGCTTTTGTGAAAAACTGCTCCGGTCAAATAAACCAGAACAAACCAATTCACCCCGATCACGAGGGGAACATCCCAGAGATTGGGTCCCAAAGAAGCTCCGTATACATAATCCCCATAAAGATATCCGGTATGGATACCGATCAATTCAGACCCAAATCCAATCCAAAACGCCGCAGCGGCAAAAATAGGAAACGCATCATTCCAGCCTCTGTGAAAAACGAGAATCAAAATCATCGTACTCAGCAACTGATAAGGCGTGAGCAAAAGGAAAAGCCAACGATATTCAGGAAGACTCAACCCGATAATGCCGACTACATGCAGCGCCACCACAATTATCTTAGCAATAGTCAATCGGGAAATCCTGCCTTCTGATTGAGCTGGAACGTATTTATGCATAATCCGAAGTGCTTGCGGGTTTTAAAAGTCAGATTATCGGTATGGGATTTCTAACTTTGGTTTCTCAATATTGTTAGCAAAAGACGGAAATTCTATTTAAAAACTCCCGAAATGATTCTCTACAACATTACCATCAACGTCTCTGCGGATATTGAGAAGGATTTTATCCAATGGATGAAAGACGTTCATATTCCTGAAATCATGGAAACCGGAATTTTCTACGAGTATAAGTTTCTCCGGTTGCTTCATGATTCCGATGATGGCAGCATCAACTATGCAACGCAGTATTTCACAGGTACCATCGATCAAATGATGGACTACGAAAAGAATCACGCTCCTGCCCTCCGTGCAAAAACTCAAGCCAGATATAAGGAAAAGGTGCTGGCTTTTCGCACCTTGCTGGAAACCGTCTGAGCTATGTCAAATACATTCAAATTACTCATCAGCCTTGCCCTTCCGCAAATCGGCGGAGGATTGGGAGCATATTTCACAATTACATCCGTCCAATCCTGGTATCAGACGATCAATAAACCGTCTTTCAATCCTCCAAGCTGGATTTTTGGCCCAATGTGGACGCTCTTATATGTGCTGATGGGAATTGCCTGTTACCTGATTTGGAAAGGCGAGCATCCACAGAAGAAACAATTATTGACTTTAT
>VFKK01000022.1 GCA_009885605.1 Cyclobacteriaceae bacterium
AATCTTTTTTCAAATCCGGATCTTGTACTCTCGACAGGGTCTTCAGTATGGCTTCTTTGGATACTTGCATGGGGAAATGGTAAAATTTTTTGCAATTTAGAGCATCTGCCTCTCTTTACGAAGGACAAAAGCAAATGTATTGCAATTGATAAACTTAGTCTCCCTGAAATAGTTCTTTGCCCTGTCTCTATTTTTACCTTGACCGATTACCTTTGCCCGACTTCATTTTCCCATGAGCATCAGTAAACTCACCACAGACAAAGTAAAAGAACGAATGGACATCGAAGAGGTGGTGGGCGACTACGTACCTCTGAAAAAGAAAGGCCAAAATCTTTGGGCTTGCTGTCCGTTTCATGGAGAAAAATCGCCTTCTTTTTCGATCTCTCCTGCCAAGCAAATTTATAAATGCTTTGGTTGTGGCAAGGCGGGTGACCCGATCCAGTTTGTGATGGATATTGAAGGAATCGGCTTTCAGGAAGCTATCCGGCACCTTGCAGGCAAGTATGGAATTGAAGTTGAAGAAGATAAGGCGCGTACACCAGAGCAAGATATAGCGCAAAATGAGAGGGAAAGCCTCTTTATAGCTTTGGGCTTTGCAAGAGATTTTTTTGTAAAAAATCTGCAATCTGAAGAAGGCAAATCAATCGGTCTGAGCTATTTCAAGGAGCGTGGGTTTAATACCGGAATCATCGAAAAGTTTGACCTTGGCTATGCTTCTGATGGATGGGATTATATGTTAAAAGCTGCCAAAGCCGCAGGATTTCAAGAAGAAATTTTATTGAAAGCAGGTTTGGTCCTTCAAAAAGAAGGAGACCCCACCCGCATTTACGACCGATTCAGAGGCCGAGTCCTTTTCCCGATTCATAATATTAGCGGAAAGCCGATTGGATTTGGAGCAAGAATTCTGACCAAAGACAAGAATCAACCGAAGTACATCAACTCCCCAGAAACAGAAGTTTACCATAAGAGTGATGTGCTTTACGGTATGTTTCAGGCTAAGAAAGCCATCCGGGACAAGGATAATTGCTATTTGGTGGAAGGATACACGGATGTGATTTCCATGCATCTTTCCGGAATCGAAAACGTGGTTTCCTCCTCCGGTACTTCTCTCACAGAAGGCCAAATCAAACTGATCAAAAGGTTTACCGATCAGGTGACAGTGCTTTATGATGGGGATGCTGCCGGAATAAAGGCTTCACTCCGCGGAATCGATTTATTACTGGAAGGCGGACTTAATGTAAAAGCCGTTGTTTTTCCGGACGGTGAAGATCCGGATAGCTATTCCCGAAAAGTAGGTACTCAGGCTTTTCAGGATTATTTGAAGGAAAACAGTCGCGATTTCATCGGCTTCAAAATTGGTCTGTACCAGGAAGAATTTGCAAGAGACCCAATCCGAAAAGCGGAAGTAATTCGGGAGGTAGTCCAAAGTATTGGTAAAATTCCTGATCCGATTATCCGATCAGTTTATACCAAAGAAGCCTCTGTATTGCTGGGAATCGAGGAGGATATCATTCTGGCAGAATTGAATAAATCTGTTCTGAAATCTCAGAAGGAGACCTTCAATAAACATAAGGAAAATGCAGCAGCCGAGGAAGCATTGGAAGAGCTCATTCCTACTAAAATTCAGGTTTCTGTCGAGGAAATTCTCCGTATTCAGGAACGGGAGATGGTTCGTCTGTTGATCAATTACGGTTGGCAACAAATAGGTGAGGAGGGCATGCACCTTTGTCAATACCTGCTTTCGGAGACGCAGGAACTCCAATTTGAGACACCTGTTTACGCCAAGATTTTAATTCTGTATCGTCAGGAATTGGAAAAGGGAAACTTACCCGGCCCGGATCATTTTCTGAGTTCGCGGGATTCCGAAGTCCAAAAGGAGGTCATCGATCTGGTCACCCAGCGTCATGAGATTTCTACCCATTGGCACGAAAAGCATCAGATCACGATCACAACCGAAACCGATGATTTGACCCAAACCGGGTATAAAACAATTTTGCGCCTCAAGAAAAGAATGGTTCTTCGCCTGATGAACGAGGCAATGTTAAAAATTAAAAATGCTGAGCTGGAGAAACTTTCGGATGATAAAGTATATGAGTTTCAGGTGATTTACGCAGAGCTGAAAAAGGTCCAACTAGAGATTGACAAAGAACTCGGGATAGTTATCGGCTAAGCCAAACTTTCTTTGGCAACTTCCTGTTTTACATGTGAAAGGGTGTAAATTTGCCATCCTTTAAAAAAATCCAAACCCAAGTCTTGTGAAAAATTTTCAGCTTGATCCTATTGAGGATGCCATTGAAGCAATCAGAAATGGTGAAGTGATAATCGTCGTGGACGATGAGGATCGTGAAAATGAGGGTGACTTTGTCTGCGCTGCTGAGAAAGTAACTCCGGAAATCATCAATTTCATGGCAACCCATGGTCGTGGATTGATCTGTGCTCCTCTTATAGAAGACCGTTGTGAGGAGCTGGGTCTTGAATTAATGGTTGGGCAAAATACTGCAGCTTTTGAAACTCCCTTTACAGTTTCAGTGGATTTGGTCGGGCATGGTTGTACCACAGGTATATCTGCTTCTGATCGCGCCAAAACTATCAAAGCCTTGATCGATGATTCTATTCACCCGAGTGAGTTGGGAAAGCCTGGGCATATTTTTCCTTTGAAAGCAAAACGAGGCGGAGTCATCCGTCGCGCCGGTCATACGGAAGCTGCCATTGATTTGGCCCGCATGTCAGGGTTTAAACCTGCCGGAGTTTTGGTAGAAATCATGAACGAAGACGGGACTATGGCTCGTCTTCCTGATTTGATCAAAGTGGCCAAGAGATTTAAATTAAAGCTGATATCGATCAAAGACATGATTGCATATCGTCTTCGGACAGAGTCCCTTATTAAGCGCGAAATTGGAGTGGATCTTCCAACGAATTGGGGAAATTTTGATTTGATTGCCTTTCGCCAAACTAACACAGATGAGATTCATCTTGCTTTGCTGAAAGGAAGTTGGGAAGCCGATGAGCCGATTTTGGTTCGGGTTCACTCTTCTTGTGTGACAGGAGATATATTCGGGTCTTGCAGGTGCGATTGCGGTCCTCAACTTCATGCGGCAATGGAAATGGTCGAGAAAGAAGGAAAGGGAGTTGTTCTATATATGAATCAGGAAGGCCGGGGAATTGGCCTGATCAATAAGATGAAAGCTTACAAACTGCAGGAGCAAGGCATGGATACCGTTCAGGCAAATATCGCTTTGGGACTTCCCATGGATAGTCGTGATTATGGTGTGGGGGCTCAGATTTTGAGAGATTTGGGTGTTGGTAAAATCCGCCTGATCTCAAATAATCCTCAAAAGCGAGTTGGCTTATTGGGTTACGGGCTGGAGATCGTGGAGCAAATTCCAATTGAAATCACTCCCAATCCGCACAATCTTAAATACCTGACAACCAAGAGAGATAAAATGGGTCATACGATTCTTAAGAAGTAAAAATTTAATAACTTAAATATAGTCAACAATCCCATCGGAAATTTTCAACCCGATCAGGTGTAATACCGTTAACTCAGGCATGATAATTACCATGAAAAAAGCGATTTTCACCATCAGTTTGATCTTTTTGGCTTTTGCTTCGGCAATGGCGCAGAAAGACTTTCCATCCATGATTTGGCACAAAGGCAATATTTATGGCTCCGATGGACAGACGTTTACAGGTCTTGTAAAATATGATCTGGAAAATAACCTGGTTCAGCTTCAGGAAACAAACATTAATACTTTCACTGCTTCCAACGTGACCTATTTTGAGATCTACGATGAGATCTTTGGGGGTATTCGCAAGTTTTACAGCCTACCATACTCTCTTTCATCAGGTTATGAAACTCCTATTTTCTTCGAGGTTTTGACCGAAGGAGATGACATTGCGTTGCTTTGCAGAGAATACATTGCCACAGACTCGAGAAGTATGGGTGCATACGGACCGATGGGAATGAACCCTTTTTGGGGTCCGCAGACGATGATGGGTTACCGCTTAGCATTCAATTATTATTTTTTCAAAAACGGAAAAATTCAAAAATATAGCCTGAAGAAAAAGGATCTTTTTGATATGCTTTCTGGTCATGATGACGAAATCGATCTTTTCATGAGAAAGAATCGACTTGAACATGACCAAAGAGGTGACTTGCTCAGAATCACCGCTTATTACAACCAATTGAACAGTAACTAATGTCAAAACCTCTTATACTCGTCTCCAATGACGATGGAATCACCTCTAAAGGAATTCGCGTGCTCATTTCAGTAATGAAAAAACTGGGTGAAGTAGTAGTGGTGGCGCCCGATAGTCCTCAGTCAGGAATGGGGCATGCAATCACCATCGGAGAGACTCTGAGACTTTACGAAGAAGATATTTTTGAAGATGTGGTCGCTTATAAATCCAGTGGAACTCCCGCTGATTGTGTCAAGCTCGCCAAGCATTATGTGTTGAAAGACCGCACCCCGGATCTAGTTGTCAGTGGAATCAACCACGGATCAAATACCTCGATATCAGTTCTTTATTCCGGAACAATGTCTGCGGCGATTGAGGGGGCTTTGGAGGGATTGCCTTCAATTGGATTCAGTTTATGTGATTATTCTTCAAAAGCAGAATTTTCTCACGTGGAGGAGTGGGTGGAGAAAATTGCCCGTCAGGTGCTTCAAAGCGGGATTCCAAAAGGAATTGCTTTAAATGTGAACTTCCCTCCCAAGCGAAATGACCCTATCAAAGGAATAAAAGTTTGTCGGCAGGCAGATGCCAAATGGCAAGAAGAATTTACAGAAAGATTCGATCCGACGGGTCGCAAATATTTTTGGATGGCAGGCAATTTTGTGAATTTTGACCATGGAGAAGACAACGATGAATGGGCTATTGCCAACAATTATATTTCAATAGTACCTTGCCAATACGACCTCACGGCTCATCATGCCATTTCCCAGATTAACAAGGACTGGGACTGGGAAAGCTTAAAAAAGTAAAGGGCGTTAGTCCCTTTTTTTATGGAATAGAGAAAAAGAATTGGATTTTTAATTTTAAGATATCGTGTCATTTGATCTTTGGTTAATTAAAGACCCGTTAAATCATCCTTGATCATGGACCGATATATAAGGTTTATGTGTATTTTTAGTCTCCCTATCCATTTCAACATTAGTGAAGCCAATAATTTTTCTTTTTTCTGTATTGATTGGAATAATCTTTTTTACCGGGACTTCCACCGGACAACAGATCAATGTAGATAGCCTTAAAAATGAACTTTCCCTTGCAAAGGGAAAGGAACGTCTCCTGATTTTAAACGAATTGGGAACCAAACTTCGAGAGATTTCTCCAACTGAAGCTTTTGATTATTCATCAGAAGCAGAGAAAATTGCGAAGGAATTGGGAGATAAATCCGCCGAGGCTCAGGCTAAAGAAAACATTGGTTGGATCTATTATCGACGGGGTCAATGGCAGAAAACATTCGATTATTCAAAGGAAGCCTATGATCTGGCAATCGAGGCCAATGATTTTCCAGAAGCTGCCAGAGTTTTGAATAGCATGGGAGCCTTGTATTTCCAGCAGAATAATTTTTTAATGGCGATCGAGCAATTCAAAAAAGCATATGAAATCAGCCTCAAGGGTGACGATCTCTATACCCAAATGAGAAGTCTCAACAACATTGCCTTCAACTACAGCCAATTGGGAGAGTTGGATTCAGCTATGTCTTATGCTGGTAAGTCAATCCAAATTAATATTCAGGCAGGTTCTCCTTATCTCACAGGTTTTGCAAACAGGGTAATTGGTGATGTCTATTTTAAAAGAAGTCAATTAGATTCCGCTGAAGCTGTTTTTGAAAGGGCTTTGCAAATGGCAAAAATTCAGGGGATCAAGTCATTTGAAGCCAGTGTATTGCACAGGCTGGGACAGACTTATCTGCTTCAGGGAAAAACAGAGGGGGCAAAAGCCATACTGGAAGAAGCTGTGATTCTTTCGCAGGAAAACAGCTTTTTGGATGAACTTTCAAAAAGCCATAAGTTCTTGGCTAAGGTATACGATCAACAAGGTAATATTCCGCTCGCCTATAAGCATCAATCGATTTATTTGGAGCTTTATGACTCGTTGGTCAATAAATCCAATCAGGATAGAATGGCCCTGCTTCAGGGAATGTTTCAGGACGATCTTGCGCAATCAGAGCTAAAACTTCTGAAAGCTCAAAATGAAAATCAAGCTAACCGTTTGATCTTTTCGCGCAATTTAATTTTGGTAATCGGTTTAGCGGTGATACTCATCAGCGCATTGGTGGTTTGGCTTTTTATCCTCAATAAAAATGTCAAAAAAACCAATTCCAATCTGATTTCTCAACAACAGAAGATTAATGATCAGAATACCGATTTGGAGAATAAGTCTAAACAACTCGAGGAAATCAATCATACCAAAAACAAGCTTTTCTCCATTTTGGGTCATGATATGCGCGGGCCGATTGGTCAGGTGAAATCCATTGTAGAAATGGCACTTGCCGGACATCTGGATCAAGAAGAATTCAATGAATTGCTTTTAGTTTTAAAAAAGGATGTGGATTCAGTTTACCTGACTTTGAATAATACACTCAATTGGTCCATGTCCCAAATGGAAGGCTTCAAGTTGAATAAAGTGACTTTGAACCTCACAGAATTGGTAAATTCTTCACTCAATCTACTCCAAACCCAATTCACTGAAAAGTCATTGAAACTCGAAAATTTAATGCCTGTGAAAGTTCAGGTATTTGCCGATGCAGACCTGATCGAGGTTGTAGTGAGAAATATTCTGAACAATGCCGTAAAGTTTTCTGAAATCGGAGATACCATTAAAATCACTTCCGAACTGGCAAATGACCAGATTTTATGGTGTGTGGTTGATCAGGGTATGGGAATGAGCACCGAACAAATCAATAAAATCCTGTCAGAAGATTATGTAATCACCGGATCTCAGCTTGGAACCAATCAGGAAAAAGGCTCTGGTTTGGGATTGCAGGTTTGCAAGGAATTTGTCCGAATGAATGATGGCGAGTTAGTAATTCAGAGCAAACTAAAGGTTGGTTCAACGGTTTGTATGAAAATCCCTGCCGGTAAATCAGACGATTTGCAGATGATCAAGGCTGAGAAATCTCTCAAGTCTTAATTTTTCTCTGATTATACCTAAGTCTCTCATTTTTTCCATCGCCTTGTCTAATTCTGTTTGCGAAACAACAGCTCCTGTTTCCCAAATTGTCTGCGAAAGCCATGCCTTGACATCCTCTAAATCCAAGTCATAGGCTTGATGGATTTCCGTAGGGGTTTCAGAGTCGTTTTGCAATTGCTTTGAAGTCTGAAAAACCAGATCTCTCAGTTCAAAAACCAGGTCTCCAAACTCGATTATCGCTTTTTCTGAAGCCACCATCACAAAACATGGCCAGGGACTTGGCACTTCTCCGATCCTTTTAAACTCACCGGAATTCACCCAAGGCTTGGTCGTGTATTTCTCCCATAGGAACATTTCCGGTGTTTTCGGATTCATTGCTTCCAATGCTCCGTCCAGGTTACCGACGATTTTGAATTCAAGATTCTCAGGATTCCAACTCTCTCTTTGTGCCAGCACAAAAGCCATCAAATGAGAACCAGAACCCATTCTGCTAATCAAAAATTTAGGGTTTTCTATCTGATTGAGGTTTTCGACCGGAGACTTTCCCGGAATGTGAATTCCCCAGATCAAAGGTGATTTGACATAAAAACCGATCATTTTGGACGGATTTCCTTCTTCAAAATCCTTCAGAAAACTCTCAGTCAACACTATCGCAATGTCGGTTTCATCGTTTCTCAGAGCCTTGTTCA
>VFKK01000066.1 GCA_009885605.1 Cyclobacteriaceae bacterium
ACGAATCTACTTTTAAAAAAATTAAAGAAGTAGGATAGTACAGGATAGTATTCTTTTATTCAAAATCGAATTTAGAATTACAGAAAGAATAATTAACAAATTTTAACCCAAAACCATACGCCATGAAGCAAAATGCACCACCATTCAAACGAACATTTAAAAAGTATTTGCTTTACGCAATATTCTTTTTATTAACCCTTCCCTCCATGGGGCAAGGTACCGGAATTGTAACCGGAAAAGTATTTTCAGCAGATGACCAACAGCCCCTTCCCGGTGCAACTGTTTTGGTCAAAGGAACTAATCGGGCAACTATTACCGGGATGGATGGAGATTTTTCTATTCAAGCATCCTCCGGTGAAATCTTGGTGATTAGTTTCATCGGATTTACCGAAAGTGAAGTTGCTATTCAGTCAGGTCAAACCTTATATGAAATACAACTAGCACTTTCAACAGCAGATCTGAGTGAAGTAGTCGTAGTTGGATATGGGTCCCAGCGAAAAGCTGATATCACCTCTGCAGTATCTGTTATTGATATGGAGGCAATTGGCAATGTCCCTACTACGAACGTTTCCAGACTCCTTCAGGGTCAAGCTGCGGGTGTTCAGGTAAGGCAACAATCAGGACGTCCCGGTGAAGAAATGCAAATCACCATCCGTGGTTTGGGTTCTTTAGGAGCAGGTAGCGGACCTTTGTTTGTTGTCGATGGATTCCCAATAGGAACTTCCTTAGGTCAAGGCATCAACCCAGTAGACATTGAAAGTATTACGGTCTTGAAAGATGCCGCCTCCACCGCAATCTATGGTGCCAGAGGATCAAACGGTGTTGTCTTGATCACTACCAAAAGCGCCAAGGAAGGGAAAGTTGGATTTGAATTTTTTGCCAATTCCGGTTTTACCAATGTGCCAGATAACAGAAGAACCAGAATGATGAACGGAGTGGAGTTTGCCACTTTCAAAAAGGAAAGCTTCGAAGACAAGATCCGCTATTTCCAGAAAAGAGAACCTTCGATTGAAGAGGTTCCCTTGGAATTTCGATTTCCCGAGCAAACCACTATTAATACGGACTGGTTCGAGGAGATCATGAACCAAAACGCCAAGTTCCAAAATTACAATGCCACAATGACAGCAGGAAATGGAAACATTCGTTCTTTGGTTTCCGTCGGCTATGTAAAACAAGAAGGTGCAGTGATCAAAACTGACTTTGAAAGATTCAATCTTCGGGCAAATGTTGACGGTAAGGTCAATGATTTTATTACGATGGGCTTAAATCTGAGTGCCTCCCATGGCAGAGAAAACTATGCCCCTACCAGTGGACGAGATGCAATTATCGGTAGAGCGCTTTGGGCTGATCCTCGCTATCCTGTATATAAGGAAGACGGCTCGTTCAATTCCTACATCGGTGGAACCGGCGGAATCTTCGGCACAGCCAATGTAGTGCAGGAATTGCATGAAACGACCCGAAAACTCACTACTAACAATGTATTGGCCAGTGGATTTATAGAATTCAGCTTTTTGAAAAACTTCAAATTCCGGTCTGCGGTAAACGCTACCATATTAGGTACTGACCAGCAAGAATTCAGGCCATCCACTGTCGCAGGAGCCGGATTTAATCAGGCCCCTCCCAGAGAAGCCACCCTGTTACAAAGAACTCAGGAAACTCTGAATATCGGTGCAGATCAGTTGCTAACTTACACTAAAGTGATAGGTAAGCACAGAATTGACGGTCTTTTGGGCTTTTCAGCACAACAGGAAGACACCAGATTTCTTCAAGGAAACGGGAATGGTTTTGCCAGTGATCAGACTCGATTCCTCGCTGCAGCAACCCGTAACACTTCCACTTCCGGCGAATTTGGCTGGAGTCTTTTGGCATATATGGCAAGAGCAAACTATGGTTATGATGACAGATACCTATTCTCAGCTTCATTTCGAAGAGAAGGAAGCTCCCGTTTTGGAGCCAATAATAAGTATGGTAATTTTCCGGCATTCTCTGCGGGATGGAGAATTTCTGAAGAGGGCTTCTTCCCTAAGACCAATTGGATTACTGATCTGAAACTAAGAGGTAGCTGGGGTATTACTGGAAATAACGCCATCGGTAACTATTCCAGCCTTAGCTTGATGAGAGCTTCCAATTACGTACTTGGAGGAACCATCGTAAATGGACTTACGCTATCCAACTTCGCCAACAGTGATTTGGGTTGGGAGCAATCTCAGCAAACTGATATCGGATTAGACTTTGCCATGTTCGACAACAAATTGATCATAACTGCTGAATACTACAATCGTCTCACCAATGATATGTTGCTTTCAGTAGAGTTACCTGCTGCATCCGGTTTTACCTCAGCATTGGGTAATGTCGGGAAAGTAAAAAATACAGGTATTGAACTTAGTTTGGATTTCCGAACCAAGATTAGTAAAGTAAACCTTCGAACTAATCTAAACCTTACATTCAACAGAAATGAGGTTCTCGAATTAAGAGGAAATGCTGATGCCATTTTGAGTGGCGGTTTCTACGGAACGTATAATAGATCCATAGTAGGAAGACCAATGTCAATGCTTTTTGGATACAAGAAGATAGGAATGTTCCAAACTGATGAGGAGATAAAAAATTCACCAACCCAAGACGGCGCAGTTCCCGGTGTTTACAAACACTTTGATGCTAACGGAGACGGAGTAATTTCATATGATAATCGAGACATGGTTGAAATAGGAAACCCTCATCCTGCCATGATCCTAGGTTGGACTATAGGTGGAGGTGTGGGAGCTTTTGATTTCAATATCCTATTCAACGGTGCATTTAATTATGACATGATGAGAAATATTGAAGCCACTACACTGAACATGGACGGGGTGTTTAATATCCTACAGGCTGCTGCAACCGATCGTTTCAGATCTGCAGATATGCCGGGAGATGGAATAATTCCAACCTCAAATACCTGGAAATGGGAAAGAGAGGCAAGCTCAAGATACATTTATGATGCTACACATGTTTGGATGAGAAACGTAACCATTGGTTATTCCATACCGCAGAATACTTTCAAATTTCCTGCAAGAGTTTTCTTTAGTGGAGAGAATTTGTTCCTGTTCACAGACTATCCTGGCACCAATCCCGATGTCAACGCAAGAGGCGGAGTAAATATCGGGTCTGATGACGAGGCCTATCCAATACCAAGAACATTCACCTTTGGAGCAACCATTAATTTTTAATCATCAACACAACATGAAAAAGATAACAATCTATATACAGGCCTTGATCTTATCCATCGGACTCGGATCCTGCGGAGAAGATTTCCTTGACAAAACAGACCCTACAGTAATTGTATCCAACTCCTTTTACGAAAATGACACGGAAGTTCAACAAGCTGTAAACGGGATCTATGGAATGCTGAGAAACTACTTCAACAACCATTGGCAATACACAGAGTTTATCAGTGATAATACCACACTTCACTTCAATGTGGGCAACCGTGGTCAAGGCCCGGCTTTAGAGGCCTTGGAATACTGGCAATACAATGCAGGTACTCCCAACTTCGCAGCGCTGTACAACAACACCTACAGTATTTTGGTCAACGTAAATACTACGCTTGAAAACATCAAAATATCAACAGCTAGCCAGCCTATCAAAGACCGCTCTGAAGGTGAACTGAAAGTAATCAGAGCTTATTTGTATTTTGATCTGGTGAGGTTATTCGGTGACGTAATCATTGTGACTGCTCCAATCAAAACTCCAGGTGAGGCTTTTCAGTTGAAAAGAAGTCCTCAGGAAGAGGTGTATAAATTAATTATCTCAGACTTAACAGAGGCAGCAAACCTTCTCCCCACTTCCTATCCTGCCAATCAGGTGGG
>VFKK01000123.1 GCA_009885605.1 Cyclobacteriaceae bacterium
CTTTTCTTCCGACAGCCAGTGGGCGGACGGCATTTTCTACCAGGTTATTGTCGATCTCCATCTGGCCATGGAGCACGTATGCTCCCAGCCCTGACCATCTTGTATGTGCATAGGCAATGGCTTTTAGCTTCATAGCGGCAATGTCCCGTAGGTCGAGCATCCGCACCCCTTCGATGAGTAATCATGGAAATAATATTGGATATCCCAATTTGACAAAATCCACCTTAATCCCTTCGATAGTAGTAATCAGCATATTGGGTTCTTCCAATTCGACACTGATTTCATACTTGAATGCAAGTGCCTCAAGCAAGGTGGAATTATTGAAAGGTCCAGCTGTAAAAAGATCGAGGTCAATTGACTTACGATGACCTAATTGTAGCGTAATTGCTGTGCCTCCAACGAGGAAAAATGATTCCAAAACCGGCAGAAGCATTAATTGCTTCAATAATTCCAGTGTTGCGGGTTCAACTGTGCGAGTCTGTAGCATCGGAATTCAGTGATGGGGACGTCAAAAATAAGGCTGCAATAGGAAAGCGTCCGTTTATCGAGGTAGCGGGTATTAATCAGGGTATTTTTCACAGTCTCCTCCCCGTAGAATTTGACCATCGTCCGAAACTCGTCCAAGCGCCCCCGAGTAGCTATGCGCTCGATCACTGAGGCACGGTGCTTCTGCAAGTCCACTTCCTCGACGTTTACGTCCCAAAATAAAGCTGGTCGAAGTTCTAGTTGCATCGCCTTTTTTTTGACAAGATACGATTCAATTGTAATTAGATTCAAAATGGAAATTTCAATTCAGGAAGCAGAACTTTATTCTTATCGAAGTTCTGAGTCTATAATTATCGGTTCCGAATCGGTATGTCTAGGTTCTGAGTCTATAATTACCAGTTCCGAACCGGTATATCGGGGCTCTAAGTCTATTAAGCGCTCCTTCAGAGCTTTTCCTTTCAAAATCTCTCTGTATTTCTTGGCGCATCTCTGTGTTCCTTGAAAGGGGTAGAAAAAGTGTTAACCTAATCCCAATGCAAAATCCAAAACCAGGTTTGATAGATTGTCGAATTAAACTAAATTTATGCTATGACAGACACTACATTAAAGTTGGAAATCAACTCTTTGCCAAAAGAATTGAGGGCTGAAGTAGCTGACTTTGTTGAATTTCTAAAAGCGAAATCAAAGTCAAAACCTACCCTAAAAGCTCGGGAATTTGGATTTGCAAAGGGTAAGGTTAAGCTATCTCCGGATTTTGATGAACCCTTAGATGAGTTCAAAGAATACATGTAATGGCTTACTTATTAGATACTCATGCCTTTCTTTGGTTTGTATCAGGGGATTAGCTGTTACCGGAATCTGCAAGAATGATCATTAAAAACATTCATGAATCATGCTTTTTAAGCGCTGCAAGTTTATGGGAAATCACAATTAAGTACCAAAACAAAAAGCTGGAATTAGGCATTTCTCTTGAAGAACTTTTTGCTTTTGCCGATAGAAATCAAATAGAGATTATTCCGATTAACTATATCCATCTCCTTCAACTTTCAAAATTACCCGCACACCACAATGATCCTTTTAATAGATTGATTATTGCGCAGGCAATTTCAGAGGATTTAAAGGTTATTTCCAGAGATACTATTTTTAAGAATTACATGGTAAAACAAGTTTGGGATTAGAACAGTCGCCTTACAGTATTAATATAAAATCTCACAATCGGGCTTCAAAGTCCATAATTACCAGTTCAGAAATCAGGTTGGAACCCGGTTTTTATTTGGATTAAAAATCCCATGATAGCGATTCAGGATTTCATTCATATATAGCTATCAGGACTGCGCCCAGCATTCGATTGAACTTCATAATTCCCAAGAGTCAACTGATTTATTGTTTTTTACCAACAATTACTTTTCAGCCCTCATCCTTGGTGGTTTTGACCAGTCCAATGCCAGCTATAAAAAATAATAGGCCCAATGATCCAAACACAATCATTTGTTTTGCATCTGCTGATTCATTGGCAAATGTGACAGCGGCATAAATAAGTCCTACTATACCCAAAATTGTAAGTATGGCTCCGAAAATTCTTTTTAAGTTCATAAGTAAGAAATTATAACAGTTCGACGGCATCCACAATCATGCCAGCAAAGATAACTTGAAGGGGCTCGCTTTCTACAGTTAGGGAATAGTTGAAAGTCCAGAAGAATACCTCTATTCCAGTGCAAGGAACTATGCAGGTCAAAAGGGATTGATCGAAGTAGATTATTGGTAATTAGTCGCCTTTGCCAATTTCATCCCGATGCTATCGGGATGGTAAGGATAAGAGGGTGTAATTACTCCCGACAACAGTACGGGATTACAACCAATCCCAACTATAATGACTACACTCGGAGAGGTTTAAAAGCCCTTCGGAACTCTTAAACTTGCGGAGTTTTTATTTGGTAGCAATTGTGTCAAAGCGGAAACATCATGTAAGGTTGGCATCAATAAAGTCTACCTTACATCATAACCGGCAAGACCTTTTGACATAAAGTCGAAAAATGGAAAAAACAACACTCGATAAACCACTTATTAAATCTCCTAACTTGTTCCCGGTAGTAGGCATTGGTGCTTCGGCTGGCGGATTGGATGCTTTTAAAAAATTACTAAAAGCCATTCCCGAAGATTCGGGCA
>VFKK01000341.1 GCA_009885605.1 Cyclobacteriaceae bacterium
GCCATGAGAGACGGAGAATATTTCATGCTCAACGGTGCCAAAAACTTTATTACCCACGGAGTTTCCGGAGATGTGGCGGTAGTTATTGCCCGAACCGGGGAAGTGGGTGACTCGCACGGAATGACTGCTTTTATAGTGGAAAGAGGAACTCCCGGTTTTGCCGGAGGTCGCACCGAAGACAAGCTTGGAATGAGAGCTTCTGAAACTGCAGAGATGATTTTTACCGATTGCAGAATCCACGAAAGTCAGGTTCTGGGTGAAGTTGGCGAGGGTTTTATCCAATCCATGAAAGTCCTGGACGGGGGTAGAATTTCCATTGCTGCACTTTCCCTTGGAATCGCCGAGGGCGCGCTTGAAGCATCCATCCAATACTCAAAAGAGCGTCAGCAATTCAATAAACCGATCAGTCAGTTTCAGGGAATTTCCTTCAAACTTGCCGATATGGCCACTCAGGTGGAGGCTGCAAAATTATTGACTTTTAAAGCAGCAGATCTGAAAAACAGAGGGGAAAAAGTAACGCTTGCCGGAGCTCAGGCTAAGCTATACGCCTCGGAAGTTTCAGTTACTGTTTCAAACGAAGCGGTTCAGATCTTTGGAGGATATGGATTTACGAAGGATTATCCGGTGGAAAAATACTACCGTGACTGCAAGCTTTGCACGATCGGAGAAGGAACTTCCGAGATTCAGAAACTGGTGATTTCGAGAGAGATTTTGAAGTAAGAAATTTGAATGCTGAGGACTGAAATATAAAAGGCTGAAATCGGGAAGATTTCAGCCTTTTATATTTCAGAGATTCCAAAATTTCGTAATCCCCAAAATTCCATATTTCTGGATGGATCAAGTTTTTTCAGTAGAGACACTTGTGTTCCTGATTATCTGAAAAGTCAACCTACCTGTAAACGAAGATCTATATTAGATCAACTCCCAACCATTAAATACAAACCAGCTGCCAGTGCGCTGCCGACTACTGGGCCGACAATCGGTACCCAGGCATAACCCCAATCCGAGCTTCCTTTGCCTTTGATAGGAAGAATGGAATGCATGATTCTGGGACCCAAGTCACGGGCTGGATTGATCGCATATCCGGTAGTTCCTCCAAGTGAAAGTCCGATAACCCAAACCAAAAATGCGACCGGCAAAGCGCCAACTGAACCTAATCCGATCGGGGTTGAGTTGGCGTCTTCCAACTTTCCTCCTGAAATATAAAGGATTACAAATATGAGGACAAAGGTGCCTATGATTTCTGAGGTGACACTTGTCGAAAAATTGCGAATGGCAGGATCAGTACAGAATGGAGCCTTTTTCAATCCCGGATTTTCTTCCAGATCAAAATGCTCCCGATACATCAGCCAGGCCAAAAATGATCCGATCATAGCCCCGATCAGTTGGGCGAGGATGTAACCCGGTGCCAATGCCCACTCAAACTTTCCCACTAATGCTAACCCGATTGTAACAGCCGGATTCAGATGTGCGCCGCTGTAGGGCCCAGCTATAACCACTCCCATAAAAACAGCCAAAGCCCATGCAGTAGTGATTGCGATTAAGCCTCCGGCGTGTCCTTTGGTTTTTGGAAGTAACACATTGGCAACTACTCCGGAACCTAACAGGAGGAGAATGGCGGTTCCTATTAATTCTGCTACGAATGGATTCATAATATTCTAAGGTGGTTTGGGTGGTTTTTAGTGATTTTCGGAAAGCAAGATTCAGTTTTTAAGTCGGATTAGGTGAGTCATTTACTACTTGTCGGATTCTACCCAGTTTTTGGATCGGTCAACAGCCTTGTGCCAAAAATGAATCAATTTTTCCCGATGTTCTGAATCCATTTCGGGAGTAAAACTCCTGTCTGCCGTCCAAAGAGATTGGATTTCTTCCCTGCTTTCCCAGAAACCAACAGCCAGTCCGGCCAGAAATGCTGCACCGATTGCGGTAGTTTCGATAATCTGAGGGCGCTTAATTTCGCAGCCAAGTAAGTCAGCTTGAAATTGCATCAGGAAGTTATTGGCAGTGGCACCGCCATCTACGCGTAATTCCTGTGTGGGTTTTCCGCAGTCTTTTTCCATTGCTTTCAGCACGTCATACACTTGATAGGCGATTGCTTCCAATGCCGCTCGTGTCATGTGTGCGATGGTTGTTCCCCGGGTAATTCCGAAGAAAGCACCTCGAGCATCCTGATCCCAATGCGGGGCGCCGAGTCCTGCCAAAGCCGGCACGAAGTAAACTCCGTCGTTATCCTTCAGGCTCATGGCCAGCTTTTCACTTTCATTCGCATTGCCCAAAAGTCCGATTCCATCCCGAAGCCATTGGATTGCAGCTCCTCCGATAAAAACAGATCCTTCCAGTGCGTAATTGATCTCGTCGCCGATCTTCCATGCCACAGTCGTGAGCAATTGATTTTTGGAGCGGACGGCTTCTTTTCCAGTATTCATCACCAAGAAGCACCCCGTTCCGTAGGTAGTTTTTGCCATTCCTGGCTTGGTGCAGAGTTGGCCAAAAAGTGCAGCCTGTTGATCTCCGGCAATTCCCGCGATCGGTATTTTTACTCTCAACACATCGCCTGCCGTCTCGCAATAGACCTCGCTGCAGCTTTTCACCTCCGGTAAAAGGGAAGAAGGGATTTCGAATAAATCAAGCAGTTCCTGATCCCATTCCTGCGAATGGATGTTGTAAAGCATGGTTCTGCTGGCGTTGGTGATATCAGTAATGTGATTCTTTCCCGTAGTCAGATTCCAGACAAGCCAGGAATCGACTGTTCCAAATGCCAATTCACCTGCTTCAGCTCGAGCTCTTGCACCTTCCACATTGTTTAGAATCCATCTGATTTTGGTAGCAGAAAAATAGGCATCGATGATGAGTCCCGTCTTGGAAGCAATGAGTTCGGAATGACCTTTTTCCTTGAGTTCGTTACAAAAAGCAGCTGTTCTTCTATCCTGCCAGACTATTGCCTTGTAGATGGCTTTGCCGGTTTTCCGATCCCAAACAATTGTTGTTTCCCGCTGATTGGTAATCCCGATACCGGCGATTTGGTCTGCACCGATTCCCTTATTGACCAGGGATTCTATCATCACGGATGACTGGCTGGTCCAGATCTCTTGAGGATCATGCTCCACCCAACCTGATTGCGGAAAGTATTGCTTGAAGTCCTTTTGGGCGACCGAGACGATCTTCCCTTTTTTGTCAAAAATAATAGCTCGGGAACTGGTCGTACCTTGGTCCAGGGCCATCAGATAAGGTTTGTTTTGGGTCATTTTGGGTGATTGGGTTAATCGTTAAGGGGTAATCGTTTCTCTGGCACTTTTCAAAAACTAGGACTTAATCAAATATTTCGCCGCTACATTTCTAAAATCAGCCAGCTCTTTTTCAATCCAGGATTGATCTTTATTAAGTTCTGAAGCCATAATCCGGGCTACTTTTTCTGCAGAATCAACAGCGGCACGGGCATCGAGGATCAAAATACGAATTCTTCTTGATAGCACATCTTCCACTTTGACGGCCATTTCCTCCCGGACGGCCCAGATCACCTCCGCTTCGATATTTGGAAAATCCGGATGGATACGGCTGGACCAAATTGGTTTTTCCGCTGCTAGTTTTCGAATTGCAGGGGCGTCTCCACCATAAATCCCCCAATGTCCCTTTTCAATATTCAGGGTGCATCCATGGATTTTCATCTCCATTGATTTGCTTTTTTCCAGCTTTTCACCTGTGACTTGAGTGTAATAAGCTACGGTATCCTCGCCCATTTTTCTGAATGTCGTCCATTTGCCTCCGGTGAGGGTGACCAAGCCGCTGGTGGAAACAATCACTTTATGGGATCTTGATATTTCCTTGGTTTTGGTGCTTCCTTCTTTGGGTCTTGCCAAAGGTCTTAACCCTGCATAAACTGCCCTTACATCATCCCGGGTTGGTTTTCTGGTTAAATATCCTCCGGCAGTTTCCAGAACAAAATCAATTTCCTTTTGCAAGGCCTCGGGTTCGAGTTTGGGTTTTTCGCGCAGTGTATCAGTAGTACCAAGCACTAATTTTCCATGCCATGGAACAGCAAAAAGTACGCGTCCGTCCCGGGTTTTAGGGATCATCAGCGCATCTTTTCCTCCGAGGAAATCCAGGTCCACTACCAGGTGGATTCCCTGACTGGGCTGGATCAACTTTGCCGCATCCGGGTTATCCATTTGCAGGATTTTATCTGCAAAAACTCCGGTTGCATTGACGACCATTTTGGCATTGATCGGGTATTTTTTTCCGGAGAGTTCGTCGATGGCGACAAGGCCAGTAATCTTGCCGGATTCATTTTTAGAAAGAGCAGAGACCTTGATGTAGTTGAGAATACAGGCTCCGGCCTCATCGGCGGTTTGGGCAATGTTCAGTGCAAGCCTGGCATCGTCAAACTGCCCGTCGAAATAGACGATTCCTCCGATTAATCCTTTTTGAAGGATTGCCGGAAGGCGGTTGATGGTTTCTTTTTTGGAGATGAATTTAGATTTGCCGAGTCGCAGGCTTCCCGCCATCCAATCATAGATTTTCAGGCCGGCGCTGTATTGAAAACGATCCCACCAGGTGTAAACCGGAATGATGAAAGGTTGAAGATGAGCAAGATGAGGGGCATTTTGCAGGAGTCTTCCCCGCTCTTTCAGCGCCTCAAACACGAGCATCACATCTCCTTGAGCAAGATAGCGCACACCTCCGTGAAGGAGTTTGGTGCTCCTGCTGGATGTGCCTTTAGCAAAATCAGCTTTCTCCAGCAACAGGACGGTGAGTCCTCTGGAGATAGCATCAAGCGCTACTCCCAGGCCTGATGAACCTCCGCCGATTACTGCGATGTCCCAAATTTTAGTTTTGTTGGCTAGTTGGCCGAGGTTTTCATCCCTTTTCATCAATTCCTTCTTCTTTCTTTTTCAAGATAAAAGAATTGTGAATGGGATGGCAAATAAGATTTTAAAAATCCTTGTAGAGTTTACGGACAACACTCGACGAGCTGCCGTCAAGGGTCACTTCAAAAATATAATCGTACTCCAGATCAGTGAGATCGCCGTATTTTTCCCCATCTCCCACAAAATAGTTGGCTAACTGATTGACGGTATTACTATGACCAACTACCAGCACATTTCCCTCCAGATTCCTGATTTTTTCAACAAGTGCATCATGGTTTTTGGGATCATAGATCTCAATTGTCAATCCCGCAGCATCAGCGGTCGGGGCAGCAGTGGAGCGAGTTCTGATATAATCGGTGCTGTAGATGTGCTTGATATTCTTGTCAGCCAGGATTTGCGCCAGTTTCTTTGCTCTTAATTGCCCTGACTGGGCTAGTTCCGGATCATTTCCAACCAATTGCTTTTCCGCATGACGGACAATGTAGATTGTTTTTGGGCTTTGCTTGGAGCAAGAAGCAAAAAGAAGGATGGCTGCGAAAAGGAGGAGGAGGTTTTTCATAGGATTCAGAAAGAGATGGCAAGTGAGATATTTTTAAAAAAGATAGCCTACTCGAGATAAGTTATATCTGCCGGAGGCTATCTTGATTTATCTTTTGCGAAGCAAAGTATCTTGATAATTATCCCGAAAACGTATTATTCAGATCTTGATCTTTGGATCTTATTTCTTCGAATTCGAGGAATTGCTCCCAGAATTTCTCCTCCGGCAAAGCTGCGCGTAAAAACAGTTTTTCCTTTCGGATCGGATGAACGAAAATAAGGTGAAATGCATGCAGGTTGATGCTTCCATCCTGGTTTGGTTTTGGGAAACCATACTTCACATCTCCGCGGATCGGACAACCCATAGAGGCTAATTGCACACGGATTTGATGCGGACGGCCTGAAACCGGACGAACTTCCAGCAACCAGTGGTCATTCATATAGCCGAGTGTTTTGTAATTAAGCTCGGCTTTTTGCGAACCAGGAACTTCCTCATCATGGGCAGTGACGACATTTTTTTGTTCGTCCTTGGTCAGCCAATGCGTGAGTTTTCCCGTCTCGTCTTTTGGTCTTCGCTTTACCAATGCCCAGTATACTTTGTGGATATCGCGTTTGCGAAAGAGTTCCATCATTCGCTCCAGACCTTTCGAGGTGCGAGCAAAAGCTACCAATCCGCTCACAGGTCGATCGAGGCGGTGAATAGGATGGAGGAAAACCGCTCCCGGCTTATCGTATTTCTTGGCTATGTATTCTTTGAGGTAGTCGATCAGCGTTTTGTCGCCGGTTTTGTCGCCTTGGACTAAAATTCCCGCGGCTTTGTTGACTACAATGAGGTGGTTGTCTTCATAGACAACTGTGAATGGTTTCTTCTTCATAATGAATCACAAAGGTAAGAGATTTAGCCATGTAAAAGGCTGAACTCTTAAAGGGGAAGTCATAACCGCCTGACTCACAATTTTACCAAGGTCAAAAAGGAGATTTGAAGAATTATAATCCGGGTTTGCCAAGCTTTCCGATAATGGCATTCATAATCGCTTCTGCATGTACGATGCTGTTTTCGATGAAGAATTCTCTGGTATTAAGTCCTCCGCACACGACTCCTGCCAGATAGACCCCTGGCACGTTGGATTCCTGATTGGTGTGGTCGTAGCAGGGCTGACGTTTTTCGTCCAGACTCATTTCCACTCCCAGTTGATCCAACAACGAAAAGTTGGGCTTATAACCTGTCATCGCCAGGACAAAGTCATTTGCTATTGTTACGTCTCCTTCCGGAGTTGCGATCACCACTTCATGGGCTTTTATTTCTTTGACTTTTGACTTGGTGAAAGCCTTGATTGATCCTTCCTTGATCCGGTTTACGATGTCGGGTCTTACCCAGTATTTGACATTTTCATCTACCCCGTCTCCCATCAAAACCATCGTGACATCGGCTCCCTTTCGCCAGGTTTCAAGCGCAGCATCCACTGCGGAATTTGCCCCTCCGACAACCACCACTTTCTGAGCGATGAAAGGCCATGGCTCCTTGTAATAATGGTGAACTTTTGGCAAGTCCTCGCCGGGCACATTCATCAGATTGGGAAGATCATAGAACCCTGTTGCCAGCACTATTTTGCGTGTCTGATAGTCTCCTTTGGAAGTTTTGATTTGAAAAAGTTCGTCCTTTTTCTCTAATGTCTGAACCGATTCGTATAGATTGACTTTCAGTTTGAAATGGAAATATACTCTTCGGTAATATTCCAAAGCTTCAGTTCTGGTAGGTTTTACACCTATAGACATGAACGGAATATTTGCCATTTCCAATCGGTCCGAAGTCGAGAAGAAAGTCATGTTGACCGGATAGTTGAAGATTGAATTTGTCAGGGCTCCTTTCTCCAGAATCAAGTAATCCAGCTCGGCTTTTTGTGCTTCCACTCCGCAAGCCAAACCGATCGGTCCGCCTCCGATAATCATTACATCGTATATATTTTCCATGAAGATTAAATTGGTTGGTTAAGTTGAAAAGTGAATTCGCGGTCTTCAAATTGGGAATAATCCCATTGGAAAGTACGCTCTTTTAAGTGTGTTAAACCGGATTTATGTTGAAGTACTGCTGTGGAGGAAACCGTTCCGTAGTTTCCTCCCAACCGAATCATTTGAGCGGACAGTCCGATTTCCATATCCGCCTGAACTCCTGTTTTGGGAAGTGATTCTATGGGATGCTTTTCGGTTGATTTCAGGATTTCAAGAAGTTTCCCTTCGGAAATATCAGCCTGTAGAATTTGTGCTAATTGGGTTTTTGCAAGTTCAATTTTTGGCCAGGGATCGTTGATCAGCCCATTACTGAGTCCATGGATTCCGGGAGGGATTTCTTCGGTCTTTTCTCCAAAATTACTCAGGTAGAAAAGCTGGTCGCCATCCGAAACAAGCAGATTGAAGCCATCGTATCGATCCATGTCGGATTGAATTTTCCGAAGGTATTCTTCCGGATCTGATTGTCCTTCGACAAAATCCTGAACCAGTTTCCCTCGGCTGATTTCAGCCTTCTTCGTTTGGGTGAAATCCCTGTAATTCGTCAGAAGAGACCATCTTCCATTTGGGTGAAATCCCAGCCATGTTCCTCCGCTCCGGAGGTCCTTTCCTCCATACAAGCCGGACTCCCATTGATGAAGCCCGACAGTCGGTCGCTCAAAAAACTCATCCCGATTTGCACTGATGATTAAGGGGAATTCCGGATGATTCTGCCAGGAGATTGCTACCAAACACATAGGCTAAAAATAAAGAAAAGGCCGGAAAATCCGGCCTTTGGGGGAATCAACCAACTTTGGCTTCTTCTAAAGTGGGGAAATCGGTAAATCCCTTTTCTCCTGGAGTATAGAAGGTGCCTGTATCCCAGGCTGCGAGTTCGGCGTTTTCAGCGAATCGCTCCACAAGATCCGGATTGGAAATAAATAGTTTTCCGAAGGCAACTGCATCCGCAAGTCCATCTTCAATCACTTTGTTTCCCTTATCCTGATCAAAAGAACTGTTGATCACAAGTGTACCTTCATACATCGGACGATACCTTTTAGCGATGTGGGATTCCAAATATGGGATCGCAGAAACATCCGTAAATGGTTCAGAAAGGTGGAGATAAGCCAAACTGTACTCATTTAATTTTGATATGATGTAGTCAAATGTCGGGATAGTCTCCTCGTCTGCTTCCATTCCAAATACGCCGTTCAGAGAAGGATTCAATCTCAGACCGATTCGATTTTCGGGCATCACTTCTTTGATGGCATCGATCACTTCGAAAAGGATTTTAGCCCTGTTTTCAATACTTCCACCATACTCGTCAGTTCGTGTGTTGGAAGTAGCGTTGAAAAACTGATGAAGCAAATAGCCATTTGAAGAGTGGATTTCTATTCCGTCAAAACCTGCTTCCATCGCATTTTTTGCTCCGTTTTTGAAATCTTCAATTGTCTGTGTAATGTCTTCAAGAGTCATTTCCTTTGGTGTGACGGTATCTTTAAACCCCTTTGAAGTGTAAGATTTTTCAACAGGATTGATTGCTGATGGTGCCAAAGGAAGTTCGCCATTGTGGAAATCAGGATGCGATATTCTGCCTACGTGCCAAAGTTGAATGAAAATATGCCCGCCCTCTTCGTGAACTGCTTTGGTCACTTTTTTCCATCCTTCTACTTGTTCGGAAGAATAAATACCGGGAGTATTAATGTAGCCAACAGCAATTTCTGAGATTTGGGATCCTTCGGTAATGATCAATCCTGCGGAAGCACGCTGGCTATAATAATCCGCATGAATCTCAAAAGGTTTGTTTTCATCGTTTGCGGCACGGCTTCTGGTCATCGGAGCCATCCAAACTCTGTTTTTCAATTCTAAATCACCGATTTTAATCGGTTGTAAAAGTGCTTGCGTGCTAATCATAAGTTCATGTTGGTTAAGTCCTCAAAAATATATGTATATACAACTAATTGAAGCTTAAGAAAGTTCCAATGCTTGAAAATATTCCTATCTTAACTTGTTTACTTTGTTACAATGAACCCGAATTTGATTCTGATTTCCGGTGCCGGAAGTGGCATAGGGCTGCATTTAGCTCAAACGCTCCTTCAGAAAGGCTTTGAATTACTGCTCGTGGATTTGAATAAAAAATCCTTGGAACAGAATTTCCAGGAAAGTCCAACCTTTCGAATCTTAGAAGGCGATGTTTCAAAAGCTGAAACTTGGTTTACAGCAGTTGAAATCGCTAAAGAATTGGGAAAGCCCATATCCCATTTATTTAATTGTGCAGGCGTGATCCGGCCCGGCTTTGTATCCGATTTTGATGTGAGCGACATCGACTTTCATCTCGATATCAATGCAAAAGGAAGCATTCTCGGCACCAAGATCATCGGGGCAGAAATGAAAAGTCAGAAGTTTGGGCATATTATCAATATTTCTTCGTTGGCTGGTTTAGCGCCTGTCTCAGGGATGAGTTTGTACACCGCTTCGAAATTTGCCATCAGGGGTTTTAGTCTGGCGGCAGCGGCTGAGTTTAGAAAATATGGAGTGCATGTTTCGGTAGTTTGTCCGGATTTGGTTGCAACTCCCATGCTTGACTTGCAGCTGGAATATCCCGAGGAAACAAAACTTACTTTTTCCGGACCCAAAAAAGTACTTCAGCCCGAAGATGTCACCAGGGTTCTTTTGAAATTGATGGAAAAGCCAAAGCCACTGGTTTGCATCCCAGAATCTCGCGGTCTTCTTGCTAAAATCGCCGGAGCATGGCCATGGATTGGGGAATTGTTTCGTGCTGATTTGGAGAGAAAGGGAGAAAAAGCTATTCAAAAGTTGAAGTAACGAGTTGAACAGAAGCTTTTAACACTTTTTAATACGATTATTTTCGTAGTATTTTTGAAATACGACACTCTTCGTATAACTTTGATACGAAAGTAATCGTACAACCTCCCATGAGCAAACCAACCGAATCAGAATTAGAAATTCTTTCCCTCCTTTGGGAACTGAAAGAAGCAAGCGTGAGACAGATTCACGAGCGGCTTTCCGAATCGAAAGACACGGGCTATACCACCACGCTGAAGATTATGCAAATCATGCATGCAAAAGGAATGGTGAGCAGGGATGAAGAAAACAGATCACACATTTATAAGCCTGCCACTAACCAAAAAGAGACTCAGAATTCACTTCTGAAAAATCTGGTGACTACTGCCTTTGGCGGCTCCGCGCAAAAGCTGGTGATGCAAGCCTTGGGGCAGGAAAATCCTTCAAAGGTAGAACTGGATGAGATTCGTGCATTTTTAGACCAACTTGAAAACAACTCAAAATGAAACTTTTGAACGGATGGATTCCTGAAAACCTCTTGCATGCGCTGGGCTGGACGCTAGTGCATTCTGTTTGGCAACTCATTATTGTAGCAGCTTTGCTTTGGATTGTGCTTCGTATGGTACATGGCAAAAGTCCCGACTTCAAGTACAAGTTGGCACTTGCCTGTATGGGCGTGAGTTTGATCGTTGCGGTCGGGACTTTCATTTATGAATTAGCTCTTTTCAACCCTGTCACCGCTCAAAACCTGAATGTATTTCAGGTGGTTTTCCTGGATCAGAATGCCTTTTCCGCAGAACAAAGCTTTGAAAGTAGTATTCAAAATCTTGTGAATTGGATTGAGAAACAATTACCCCTTCTGGTCAATGCCTGGTTTTTGGGAGCACTCCTGTTCATGTTCCGTCTGGTAAATAGCCTTTCTGAACTTAGAACTTTGCGTAAGTCTTCCTCCGAACCCAATGATTTTCAACTGGAAAAAATACTCTATCGGATTAGCGGAAAGCTCGGAATCGATAAGGTTCCTTCACTTCAAATCACGCAAGTCGGACAATCTCCCGTTACTTTCGGATTTCTCAAACCTATTATACTCATACCCGCAGGATTGATTCTTAATCTTTCACCTGCTCAATTGGAAGCCATCATCGCACACGAACTCGCTCATGTGAAGCGGAACGATTACCTGACAAATTTTCTGCAATCCGGTCTGGAAGTGATTTTCTTCTATCATCCATGCTATTGGTGGATGAGTCTGACGGTGAAAGAATTGAGAGAAAATGCGGCTGATGATTTGGTCATTCAGGCGGGAGTTTCGCCGAAAGAATTGGCTTATGCCTTGGCTGAAGTCCTGAACTTTGCGAGGCAAAATCCTCCGGAACTCGCTCTTGCCGCAGGAAAACAAAGAAATCCAACACTCCAACGAATCAAAAGAATGCTGGGCTATCCGGCGCAAAATTATCCACAAAATCCAATTATTTCACTACCCATGCTACTTACCCTACTTCTCAGCGCTGGCCTCATGGCTTCTGCGCAACAGGATGCTCCGCCTCCTTCTGAAAAAATCAAGCCTCTTGCCGCCATTACACCTAATGAAAACCCCAATTCAATAGCTGCGGTTTTTCCTCTTAACGCTTCTTCGCCTTTGGCAGACACAATTGAAAGGAGAAAAGAAAAGAGGATAATGGTCCAGGATGGTGACACATTGATCACGGAAAGTGATACTATTATTTTTGGAAGAGATCCAAAACATAAGTTCCACTTCATGCCGGAAATGGACTGGAGTACAATGCCCATTTTGGAATTATTTGAAGCCCCGGTTTTTCCGGAAGGCTTTATGGCTCCGCCAGTCTTTCCAGTAGATATGTTTCCAGCGATGGCTCCTTTAATGATCGAGCCAATGGTTGCGATGCCTCCGATGGTTTTTGATTTTTATGAGGGTGCTCCCGGTGCATTTTATTTCTCGGATACCACCAAAATGACACCAGAAGAACGTGAGAAATGGGCTAAGAAAAGTGAAGAATGGGCCAAAATAGCCGAAATGAAAACTGAAGAATGGGCTAAAAAAAGCGAGGAATGGGCAAAGGAATTTGAGCCCAAAATGAAGGAATTTGAACTCAAAATGGAGGAATGGGAAAAAGCTAATGAGCCAAAAATGAAAGAATTCGAACTCAAGATTCAAGAGTGGGAAAAAGCGCAGGGTCCCAAAATGAAGGAGTTTGAAGAAAAGATGAAAATCTGGGAAAAAGAACAGCAACCTAAACTCGAAGAATTCCAGCGAAAAATGGAAGAATGGCAGAAGGAGAATGCCAAGAAAATGGAAGAGTTCCAGCGTAAACTAGAAGAAGATTTTAAGAAAAAAGATAATTAATTGTGTGTTGATGCTTTTAAAAAAGACCTGTCCGATGGGCAGGTCTTTTTTTAGGATTTTGCGAATTTAATGAGTGGCTCGTAATCTAATTGGTCAGCAGAGTTTATTGCCGATAAGTAGTATTCTCTTGCCTGAATGGAACTTGTTAAGGTTCTTGTTCCCCACGAAAAGACAGGATTTCGAAAGATCGACTCAGAAATCAAATCAGCCATTAATCGACTATGTCTTCCATTTCCATTGGCGAAACAATGGATACTTACTAAACGGTGTTTAAATCTTATACAGATTTCATCTTTAGTGTAGGTGCCGTTTTGAATCCAATACAATGTGTCATCCAAAAGCATCTTTAATTCTGATTGAATTTTATAAGATGGGATTCCAAGATTTTTTTCAGATTTTCTAAATTCTCCTGCCCATTTCCAGACATCTGAAAACATCTTTCTGTGAATAGCCAGAATGAATTTTTCTGAAATCAGGGTTTCCGCAGTCAGCTTTTTGCCAAAAGTCCATTGAATAGCTTTTTCGATGTTTTGCTGTTCAAATTCATCTATTTCCCCTTGAGTAGAAATAGATGTTATTTTCAATCCATTTATTTCTTCCGGGTTAAGAAGGGTCGTAGAATTAATATATTCAAGACTTAGTCCCATAATGATTTTGGCATTAGCCTTTTAATTTCCTCTTTCTTCTCAAGGATCGCTTTTTGGATTCGATCAGGCCGATTTAGCTGATTTTCCAATCCCATGGAAACCGAAGTTCTTTCCACAATTCTTTTAGCCATTTCTTCCGCTTTCGAGTCGATGTAATTTTCCAGTGTTCCGGATTTAGGGACAAACCCATATACAAAATCCATTTCCATCGATTCTGCTACTAATTTTAGCGATTTAATAGTAATTGATCCTTCTGCTTCTCTCAATTCCATTTGATAAGCGGCCTGCTTTGTCATACTCAGTTTGTTACCAAGCTGCTCCAGAGTCATCCCGAGTGCCATGCGTATCGCATTAACCCAACCTTTTGCGGGGAGGGAGTTTTTCATTGCCGGAGCAAAGCCTGAAATTTTTTCATCCAGCTGATTAATAAGTAATGAGCTCTTCATTTGTAAATCAATAAGTTTACAAATATATATAAAAGTAAATCAATAAGTTTACAAAAATATTAAAAAGTAAATCTAAGTATTTACAAAATCACTCCTCTTCCAGCAGTTTCTTTACAAAAAGTTCATGCTGCTCGATCCAGCGACCGTATTTCTCTCCAGTGCCCGGGCCGGTAAATCCGGTATTGATTCTCCGAACGCGGTGATTTTTGTCCAAATAGAGAAGGGTTGGAAAAGCGAGCAACGCGTCCAAAGCAGGAAGAGCTTTTGCCGCCTTTTCCTTGTCAAACTCGCCGGCAATCAGGAGTGGATAAGGAACGGAAAGGCGATCCTGATATTTTTTCACCCGGGCAGAAGCATATTCAAATTCGGGTTTTGCCTCGAAAGCCAGACCAACCACTTCAATTCCGGCCTCTTTATTTTTCTCATACCAAGGGACCAGGAATTTTGTCTCATCGAGGCAATTGATGCACCAGGTACCAAAGAGCTGAACGAGTACAATTTTATTCTCGAATCGAGGATCGCTGAGAGAGACAAGCTTGCCATTTGTATCGGGAAAGCTGAATTCTAGCTTTTCAAATCCCGGTTTAAGTTGGGTTAAGGTGTTGGCATCCGGGAGTTCAAAGGATTTATTTCGAACGGCTTCGATACCTTCTGTATAGCTTGGGCCTGAACGGAATCTGCCGGTTATTTTCCCAGACTCGTCCATTTTTCCTGTGAAAAAGAAAGCGTGCCCTCCGTCAAATACGCTAAGCAAAAACTCGTTTCCACTCACATTTCCTTCTAAAAACCGGTAATCTCCGGTGTTGGTTATGAAGGTGCCAAAAAGCCTATTTCCATCCTGACGAAAATCCCCGATCGCTTTATAGGTGCTTCTATCGTCCCGGATAAAGGTTGTTTCCCAAACCCCACTAAAATCGACTGTAGGGGGAGTCGAAACCGGAAAACGGGTATCTGCATTTCGCTCTGCAAAAAGATCCAATTTGTATTCAGCCTGGTAGTTTCTGTGGAAAGTTCCTTCAATTCCTCCTTCGGAATTCATTTTTGCATTGATCTCAGCATCAAAGGTGTCCAGCACTATTTTCAGACTGTCACCTGTGATTGTCACCTCTTTGAATTCAAGCAACTCAGTGTCATTTTGGAGGATAGCGATCAGATTTCCATCTCTCTTTTCTAAAGTCAAACCGAAGGGAATCCGGTCGGGTGAAATATCCAGATATGCATACCAGTTGCCGGAGAAATCAACCTCGGCTTTGGGGGGAGTAGCGCAAGCGAAAGCCAAAAAGGCAAGGAGAAAAGGGAGGCTGTTTTTCATAGATTTTTAAGAAGGGTCAAAGCTAAATTCAATAATTAATTTACCCTACATGATTTGTTGGGAAAAGTTCTTCGCTCTGGGATTTCTCCCCACTTTTCTGGAGGTTTTGTTAAATCACTGGGAAATCCACCCAATTTTTTCCCCATGTTGATACATTTCAGCCTTACACCACCTCCGAATAGCTTCAAAAAGTTCAAAAATAGGCCATTTTGGGCATTTTTTTACTAAGTCGGATAGCTTGGTAATTGATTGACTATCAGTAAAAAAATCAATGAAATTTTTGAAATATTATTGGTGTGGATGAAACTTTTGGCTACTTTTAAATCAAAGTGGGAAAAAGTGGGGGAAAGTGGTAGAATCGTATCTCATTTTATTACTTTTGGTTTTACCATAAACTGATCATTTCAATAACGCGATGTTTAATAGTCAATATGAATGTAAGCTGGATCCGAAAGGGCGTCTGGTCTTGCCAGCCAAAATAAAGGCGGCAATTCCCGAGGCTAAC
>VFKK01000221.1 GCA_009885605.1 Cyclobacteriaceae bacterium
CAAAAAAATTGCTCCCAATCCGAACGCCGTGGTCATGGATGCTCGGTGATAAGCAATATTTTTTTGTTTGATAAAGACCAATCCTGCAATCAATGCTATGGTAGCGGCTGAATTGATCACAGCATTCAGGTGTGGGAGAAAATAAACCCAATCAGCCCCCAAATCAACTTTAGTCGGCATGTAGATTAAGATTGCCACAACAACCGGGATTAGTATAGAAATCGCTACTATCCAGCTTTTTACCTTCGCTTCATTCTGAAGTAATCCAATGTTACTTTTTTCCATGTAATAATATTTTTGCTTCCAGCATTAATAAGTCAACATCCTCCCTATTTGTTCCGCTGTAATAGCCTCTTATTCTACCTAATTCATCTACGAGGATAAATTTATCACTATGAACAAAGTCATCTGCGACTCCGTTTCCGTCTAAAGTAGGAATCACAAACCCGCATCTTGCCAATCGGTAGGTTTCAAGCTTATCTCCGGTAAGGAAATCCCATTTCCCTGCTTGGGCAAAATGTCTGTCCGCATATTCTTTTAGGATTGCAGGAGTGTCATAATCCGGATCTATACTTATTGAAAAGATCTGCACTCCGGATTCATCTCTGAACATGTCATTGACACGTTCCATTTCCCGGGACATATCAGGGCATATACTTGGACATGAGGTGAAAAAGAAATCCACGATCGTGACCTTACCTTCCATTTGAGCTTTCCCTACTATTTTTCCTTCTTGATTGGTAAAGGCAAAATCGGGGATGTAGTGTTGGGTAGTGTCAGTTATGGGACACTCCTGAAATGGATTATCTACGCCTTTTTCGAAAAAAATAGGAAGTTCGAATTCATTGGATCCAAAACCTCTCAGAAACATGAATATTAAAATGGGTACCAACAGGATGCAGACTAAAACCATCCCTTGCAAAATCCTAATTCCTCTCATAGCAGTTATGTAACAAAAAGAAGGTTGAAGTGTCACACCTCAACCTTCTTTATTTCAATTTTTTTTTTTATTACCAACGCATCAAGAAGATTTCAGAACCTTCTTTCATCAACGCGATAACCAGCCAAACGAGGAAAATCAAAGGTACGATGATCGAGAAAAATAAAGGTTTTGCTTCTTCTCCCAAGTGCATGAATTCCATCATGATATACTTTGCTTTCCAGATGGTAAGAGCGATGAAAAGAAAGTAAAGTATAAATCCCCTGTCCATGGTGAAAGCCATGATAAATTCAACAACAGTAATAGCTAGAAGTATTCCAGCTGTTTTCCAGATTTTCTTAACCTTTTCTTCGTTTCGAGGCTGAACCTCAAGAGTTGATTTATTTTCTTGAATTAGCATATATCAATTTTTAAAGGCTTAGATCAGATAGAATAAGGTGAATACAAATACCCACACCAAGTCAACAAAGTGCCAATAAAGGCCAATTTTCTCAACCATTTCATAATGTCCTCTTTTATCATAAACTCCAACAGCAGCCTGATAGAAACATAGGAATAGAAGGAAGACACCGATTGTAACGTGGAATCCGTGGAATCCAGTGATAAAGAAGAAAAGCTGAGCAAAAGCAGGAGGACCGTACTCGTTTACATTCAAATTGGCACCAAAAACAGTTTCAGTAACAAGGCGGTTTAGGCTGTTCACATAAGTCAGGACAGTTCCACCTTCTGTACCATGAATGAAGTGATTCCACTCCCAAGCCTGACAGCTAAGGAAGGTAATACCTCCTAAAAGAGTCCAAAGCATCCATTTTACTACATCATTTCTATCGTTTCTATGACCAGCTTCTACTGCCAGGACCATAGTAACTGAAGAAGAAATTAAAACGAAAGTCATGATTCCAACGAAAATCAAAGGGGCATGGAGACCATGAACAAATGGCAGAGCTTCAAATACTAATTCGGGCACCGGCCAGTATTCATTCGAACCAAGAAACTCACCCGCAGGACCAGCATAAGTAGGATAACTTACTCTGATCGACAAATAGGTTATCAAAAATGCAGCGAAAGTGAAGATGTCGGAAAGTAGAAAAAACCACATCATGATTTTTCCATAGCTGGCTTTGAAAGGTTCGTTACCACCTCCCCAAGTGCCTCTTTTTGAGCTAACTCCTATTGCAGTAGAATGCGCAGACATAGATTAATTATTTGTACCGGGTTTTATTTAATGATTCAAAAGCAAAAACATAAACAGATATAGCCACAACCCTGCTAGAAAGTGCCAGTATGTAGTGGCCATTTCCATCGCAATCATTGACTTGGAATGAACCTCATATCTGAAGCTCGAAATTAATACAATAATCAGAAATATCACACCGCTGATCAAGTGAACAGCATGAAGACCTGTAAAAACATATAGAAAAGATCCGGATGGATTTCCAACAAAAAACACTTCACGATCCACCATTGCTATCCAACTATACCACTGACCTATAAGAAAGGCTATTCCAAGTAAAACAGCCAGTGACATTCCAATTCTGACTCCGGCCAAATTATCCTTTTGAGCAGAATAGTAGGCAAAATGTAAGAAAATACTACTCAAAACGACTATTCCTGATGTGATCCAAAAGATTACAGGCAAATCATAATCAAGCCAATTTCCTTCAGCTTGTCTTACAATATATGCGCTTGTAAGACCTGCAAAAACCATAACAACTGTCACCATGAACAACCAAAGAGCAAATTTCTTTGGATGCATGGAAATAGGTTGCTCTACCAAATCAATATAATTCAATTCCTTTTCCATGGTATTAAGGCAATTTGTCTAATAAGTAAGCAATCTGAACTATTGGCAGATAAAGAAAAGAACCAAACATGATTTTCAAAGCGGATTTTCGGGAACAATCTCTCATCAGGGAAAATGTCTGTGCCAAGAATAAAACGCCACAAATCGTAGCTACGATTCCTGAATTCAAGCCTGTCAGTCCAAAATAGGTTGGCAATAGTCCCAGTGGAAGAAGGAAAAGCGTATAAATCATGATCTGTATAGCTGTGTTTAGATCCTTTCCTCCTCCACTTGGGAGAAGTTTAAACCCTGCGGCTTTATAATCCTCATCGCTTACCCAGGCAATTGCCCAGAAGTGAGGAAATTGCCAGATAAACTGAATCCCGAAAATAATTAGCGCTTCGTAAGAAATACTTCCTGTAGCTGCAGTCCAGCCCAATAAAGGCGGCATTGCTCCCGGAATAGCTCCAACAAATACTGCAATCGGACCTACTCTTTTTAAAGGGGTATATGCGAACACATACAGAACCATACTTAAAATTCCGAGCCAGGTTGTCAAAGGATTTGTAAAAATCCAAAGCAAAGAAATTCCGGTTACAGCTACCAGGGAGGTAAACCAATAAGCTTCTTGCAGGGAAATGATTTGAAGCGGAAGAGGACGATTTTGAGTTCGCTTCATAAGCTTATCAAGATCGCGTTCCATGATTTCGTTAGCAGCTCCTGAGGCACCGCTGATCAGGAATCCGCCAAGCGCTAATCCAAGAAACCCTGCCCAACCAAAGCTTGAGCCTTGATCACCAAGAATATATCCGAATACGGCTGAGAATGTCACCAATGCCGATAATCTGAATTTTAATAGTTCAGAATAGGCTTTGATTCTGGTAAGAATCAGGTTGGAATTATGGTCAGTTACATCAACTGTCCTCATGTTCAATTTTCTTTAAATCGAAACTGAATATGGTCTCTAATCTGAAGTAGCAATAATACTTGCACTCCGATGATCAAAGAACCAATTAATAAATGGATAGGCTGCAGGAATGCAGGAATACCGAAGTATGCCATTCCAATGCCCGTTATTATTTCAAGTATTACGAACAAAACCAATACTTGCGACCAAAGATTTATCTGAGATTTTCTAGTGGTGTATTTGAATACCCAAAAGAAAAATAACAAATTAGATCCAAGGATAAGAATTGAGTAGGATCTGTGAATGAGGAAACTTAAACCCACTTTATCAACCCACTCTTCTCTCAGCATATTACCAAGTGTAAAGGAAATTTGATCGATTTGTTCTCTAACCTGAGTTCCAAGGATTATCTGGAAAACCATCAAGATTAAGGCAAGAACAAGGATCCACTTAACTTTTACAGGAACATCCAACTTCACGACTCCACTTTTCAATAATTTTTCTGACCTATGATAAACATAGATTAACAAAGCCACTAACACCAAGGCAAGGAGCATATGGAAAGTGATCATCCAGGTGAGAAGGTTAGTAGAGACTACTATTGAACCTATCCAGCCTTGAAAAAGCACTAGGACCAGGGAAGAAATTGAGAGAATTGGAATTACTTTATCAATCTTCCAAAGCGCAAGGGATTTCCAAACGGTCAGAATAATCAATAAGCCTATCACAACTCCAATAAGTCGGTTGACATATTCAATCCAGGTTTTCAAAGCATTGAATTCCTCTTCAATCAGGATTGACTTATCATTTGCAATTCTATCCGCAGTCTCAGTAAAGCCAAGTTTTTCAAGTGAAGCCACAAACCGTTCGTTTTTGGCAATTCTCTTTTGAAGATAAATTTCCTGATAATTTTTTGGGAGCTGGTCAACACTTGTTGGCGGCACCAAACTCCCAAAACATTTTGGCCAATCGGGGCAGCCCATGCCTGAACCAGTGCTTCTTACTATCCCGCCAACCAGTATCAGAAAATAAACAGCTACCACCGTGAACAAACTGACACGTCGGAAGCTGTTTACAATATCTTTAATGCTTTGACTCATTTGCAATCAAAACCTCCGACTCGTCTTTCATAATTTCCATTTCAAGCTTAACTAAATCCTGCTCGTGAGGAAGGTTTGATTCGGGAGTTGCGGAAAGAGGAATAGTCTGAGGTATAAAATCCTCCGCAGCACCTGGCTTTGAATAATCATAAGGCCATCTGTAAACTGAAGGAATTTCGCCAGGCCAGTTACCATGACCAGGGTGTAAAGGCGTAGTCCACTCAAGTGTATTTGATCTCCATGGATTAAGCGTTGCTTTTCTTCCTCGGAACATGCTATAGAAGAAGTTGAACATGAAGATGAACTGAGCTGCGAAAGTGATGATCGCCGCGACAGAAACAAACATGTTCAAGTCTGTGTACATATTTGCAAACTCAAAGTTTGTCCAGGAATAATATCTTCTCGGGAAACCTGCAATACCGATGTAATGCATAGGGAAAAACACCAAGTAAACACCTGTAAATGTCAACCAGAAGTGGATATAACCCAATCGAGCATCCATCATTCTGCCAAACATTTTAGGGAACCAATGGTAAATACCAGCCACCATTCCAAAGAAAGATGCAGAACCCATCACAAGGTGGAAGTGAGCTACTACGAAATAGGTATCGTGAAGCTGAATATCAATTGCTGAGTTTCCAAGAAAAATACCCGTTAGACCTCCAGAAATGAAGAAGGAAACGAGACCAATCGAGAACAACATACCTGGTGTGAAAATCAAGTTACCTCTCCAAAGTGTAGTCAGGTAGTTGAATACCTTAACAGCTGAAGGAACCGCAATTATCAAGGTCAAGAACATAAAGATCGAACCTAAGAACGGATTCAAACCTGATACAAACATATGGTGAGCCCATACAATAAAGGAAAGAATGGTAATACCTAACATGGATACAATCATGGCTTTATATCCAAAAATCGGCTTTCGTGAGTTCGTAGCAATGATTTCAGAGGTAATACCTAAAGCTGGAAGCAATACTATATAAACTTCAGGGTGACCCAAGAACCAGAATAAATGCTGAAACAAGACTGGACTTCCTCCTGTGTTTGGCAATGCCTCACCGCCGATATAGATATCAGCCAAATAGAAAGAAGTACCAAAACTTCTATCAAAAACCAGTAATAACGCTGCGGCAAATAATACTGGAAAAGCAAGGAGGCCAATTGTTGCTGTTAGGAAAAACGCCCAGATTGTCAATGGAAGCCTTGAAAAAGACATACCCTTTGTTCTGAGGTTGATAATGGTAGTGATGTAGTTAATACCCCCTAAAAGAGAGGAGACAATGAAGAAAGTCATCGCCACTAACCACAGTGTCATACCTAATCCTGACCCCGGAATTGCTTGCTCAAGCGCAGATAAAGGAGGATAAACAACCCATCCACCACTAGCAGGACCAGTTTTTATAAAAAGGGAAATGAACATGATTACTCCCGAAAGGAAGAAGAACCAGTACGAAAGCATGTTCATAAAACCGGAAGCCATGTCACGAGCACCGATTTGCAATGGAATCAGGAAGTTAGAAAACGTAC